>JARBUQ010000095.1 GCA_029239545.1 Paenibacillus sp. | reverse complement strand
AGCCCACTTCCTTCAATACGTACGATTGCAGCATCCACTCCATCAAGCGAGGTTCCAGACATGAGACCGACGATAAGACGGCTCGGTTTAGTAAACAGCTCTGCTAACATTCCAATTCCCCTCCATGTCCAGCACAATAAAGATCACCAATTGAAACAGGCAGCTTCCCGGGTGCCGGGATTAACCCTAACAGATGCTTGGCAGCAGATTGCAAGGCAAGCGGTCTGGACTCGTATATAGCGATGTAAGCCGGTGCATCCGGGCATTGCAGCAGATCATAAGGATTGCGAAGCGCCACAACGATCGGTCGCTTGCCGAGATCAATAAGGCGGCGAACGAGCTCTCCCTGCGCTGGATGAAAGGCGGCGTTGTAGGTTGCTACAACGATCTGCCCGTAGTCAGCGGCGAGGCTCACGAGGCCGTCCACTTGCCCTGCGAGCGCATCCAGCGCGATGACGCGCTCCTCCATGGCGGCGCCCAGCGCACGCAGCGCGCCGCCAAGTGTAGTCGGCGCGGCGGCGTACGCCTCGTCGACCTGCGACACTGCCGCCGGCTGCACGCCGAGCACCAGCGTCGGCACGCTTGCCGCGAGCGGCAGCAGGCCCGCCTCCGCGCGGACGCGCGTGACGCTGGCCTCGCTCAGCGCGCGCGCCACCTGCGCGTGCTCGCTGCCGCCGACGCGGGCGAACGCCTCGCTCGCCGTCGGCGCAGCGGCGCTTGCCGCCACAGCCGCAGCCGTCACTCCGCGGCGCGCTTTGAGCGCCAGCAGCCGGCGCACGGACGCGTCAAGCCGCGCCTCGCTCAGGCGGCCGCTTTCGACGGCTTCGACGAGCGCTTCAATCGCGGCGTACTGCAGGTCATGCCGATGGCTCAGCAGCACGATGTCTGCTCCGGCCTCAATCGCCATAACCGCAGCCTGCACAGTGCCATAATGCTCGGCGATGGCGTTCATTTCCATACAATCGGTCATAATAATGCCCTCATACCCTAACTCTTCACGCAGCAACCCTGTTAACACTCGCTTCGATAGAGTTGCGGGCAGCTTGTCGGGCTCGAACGCAGGAAAATAAATATGAGAAGACATAATAGCGTCAACCTCTGCTTCAATCGCCTTCAGGAAGGGAGCAAGCTCAACCTCATAAATACGTTCCCGCGGATGTGTAATGGTCGGAAGGTCCAAATGAGAGTCTACATCCGTATCCCCATGACCCGGAAAATGCTTGGCTGTAGCAACGACCTGCGCCTCCTGTAATCCACGAATCGCCTCCACCCCCAGCTTTCCTACGCGTTCCGCAGATTCGCCAAAAGAACGCACCCCGATAACCGGATTGTTCGGATTATTATTCACATCCAAATCGGGTGCAAAATTCAAATTAATGCCGAGTGCTCGAAGCTCCTGCCCTGTTATATTCGCTGCCCTGTAAGCTGCAGATTCCATTCCGCCTGCCGCTATAGCCATATTGCCGGGCATTAGAGCAACCCCCTCTGTCAACCGGGCTACCATGCCGCCCTCCTGATCGATCGAGATCCAGAGCGGTTCCGTGCCAGACTCCAGAGCGGTTAGCTGCAAGGCTGCATTCATCTGAGCAACCTGCTCCTTATTGCGAATATTCCTTGCGAACAATATGACTCCGCCTATGCTATGTTCTTGAATCAGCCGCACTATATCATCTGTTGGCTCCGTTCCGTCGAATCCGCACAGGAGCATCTGACCTATTTTTTGACGACAGGTCCACTTGGACAGGTCAATCTCCTTCTCTACCATTCTGCCAATGGAGCTATTCCTCATGCTGCTGCCTTGGGCCACTTAAGCCTCGCCTCCTCCATGCTCAGTTGCTCCATACAACAGGTACGGCGCACGTTCCTGCTCCCATTTCGCCAAGTCGCGTCTCCAGCGCTCGATGATGCTATGAAGTCCGGCTTCCTCGTGTATCGTGGTCCGAACGAGATCGCTGCCTGTCAAATAATCGATGAAATGCTTGCGGCCTTCCTTGAAGGGGGGGATCCACTCGAATTGATCGCCATACAGTCGAATCACCGTGTGCAGCAAGTATAAGCCGCTTTCGAGCGATTTGTAGGTCTTCTTGTCTGTAACGAATGTATGCACTCCGCTGCACAGTACTCCTTGATGCTTGGAGAACATAGGTGTAAATGTAACAGGGTGAAAATGCACACCTGGCAGCCCAAGAAGATTCATTTCTGCGCTAAGCTGAGCCCCATCCACCCATGGAGCCCCTATCTGCTCGAAAGGTTTGGTGGTGCCCCGGCCCTCTGACAAATTCGTTCCCTCGAACAAACAATTGCCTGTGTACACTCTCACGGTATCCATAGTCGGCATATTCGGAGACGGCATGAGCCAGGGCAAACCCGTATCCGTATACTCCATCTCTCGATTCCAGCCGCTCATCGGCACAACTCTCAAATCGCATTTGGGCTCCAATCGGTCATTCACATAACGAGCATATTCACCAATCGTGAGGCCAGTCCGAAAGGGTACTGCAAAGCCGCCCACCATCGATTCGAAGCCAGGCTCAAGCAAACCGCCTTCACTGACAAGACCGCCGAGCGGATTGGGACGATCCAGCACAACAAAGGTTTTGCCTGCCTCAGCACAAGCCTCCATCATGTAGAGCATCGTTGTCATATAAGTATAGAAGCGCACCCCTAAGTCCTGAATGTCAAATAAGACCGCATCAACATGCTCCAGCATGGCGGCGGTCGGCTTCTTATTCTTACCGTATAAACTATATACTTGAATCCCTGTACGGGAATCCATTTCGTCCTCGAATAATACGCCGGCTTGTCTTTCCCCGCGAATGCCATGTTCACATGCATATAAAGCCTTCAGCTCAACCCCGGCCAGCTCCAAACACAGATCAACGGTGGAACGGAACTGTCCGTTCATCCCTGTCGGATTAGTCAGCAATCCAAGCCTCGCCCCGGCGAGATTGTCTCCAACCCATTCGGTTAATAGATCCACACCCGTCTTCACCCTTGCGTTATTTCCATTTGCCATCTGTACCTCTCCTCACTTTTGGCTAGTCAAAAACACGCCTCGTGGCATTTAGTTGCTTTTAGTGGACAGCGAGCGGGCTAAGCGGACAGACGTTCCGCTTCTTCTTCAACGGACCGAACGCCATTTATCTCAAGGCCGTTAGCGGCTGCTCCGCTCTATGGTCCTCCAAACGCTCAGACTCCCACTTGTCCGGAATCTGCTGCAAGCGGCCAGAGCCGTTATCTGCATCTTCCTTGCGAATCACATTGGCCGTCAGCATATTCAAATAAATACTGATCATCCCTACAAAAAGAAAAGCAAAACCTACAACCGTAATTCCAAGAATGATAGTCAGACACACGATCTGAACAAAAGCTCCAATCGTATACAGGGGGTTGGCCAGGAACAGCTTCACACTCCGTCCAATTGCCGGAATTATACCAATTCCTTCCTGTACAACGAGAGGCATTGTATATACCTGAGAAACCATCACCATCGCAACAAAATAAGTTTGAAACACGGCAAGCACAAAGTACATGCTCCCGCTCTTCCCGCCGTAATACCACCAAGAGGAAACAAGAATAAGGACGAACAGAGCTATCATCAGACCGAATACAAGCGATGCCCCATAAAATTTGAAGGCACCCTTCCACATCATGCGAACCTTGCCTTTATCCCCGGACAAAATGCGATGAGCTGCGTACAGCGCCCCAGTGCATAGCGGCAAATATACAAGCACGACAAATACTAGAGCAAGTCCAACCGGAAGGAAGAACACGAACGGAATAAGCGCAAGAGAGCTCACGATGCTGAACAGCGCAATGGGCACGATCTCCCTATAGATCTGGACACCGGAGCCCGTAACAATTTGACTTAGCTTTTTCATCGTTCTACTCCCTCCTGAGTTAAGACTGTTTGGTGGCTTTATGGCTTTACTGTACCTTCCTCACAAACGTCAGATCGAAATTCGCTCTTCAGTTGCCGGATCAAAAAAAACAAGCCGATTCCTATCGATAATGAACGTCTTCAATTGACCAAGACGCGCTTCCGTCTCCGGATTCACTCGAGCCGTGACCATCCGCTTGCCAATACGGAAGTAGATCAGATTCTCGGCCCCCAAATTCTCGATAACTTGTACCTGTGCGCTCAACGTATGCTCTTTGGACACGGTGTGTGCAAAATCTTCACCATAAATATGCTCTGGACGAATGCCCATTACAACTTCCTTGCCTTCGTAAGCTTTCAAGCCTGCTGCCATTACATCCGTCAACTGGAACGAAGCAGCTTCCGTTACAACCTTGCCGCCTTCAATACGGGCATCTATGAAGTTCATCGCAGGAGAACCAATAAATCCCGCTACGAACATATTGTTCGGACGATTGTACAGCTCTGTCGGGGAAGCGATCTGTTGAATCGTTCCTTTATTCATAACTACAATCCGCTCCCCAAGCGTCATAGCCTCAACTTGGTCATGGGTTACATATACGATCGTAGCGCCAAGACGCTTGTGCAGCTCTGCCAGCTCTACACGCATCTGGATTCGCAGCTTGGCATCCAGATTGGATAACGGCTCATCGAAGAGGAATACTTGCGGATCTCTTACGATTGCCCGTCCAAGCGCAACACGCTGCCGTTGACCGCCTGACAGCTCCCGCGGCTTGCGATCGAGCATATCCGTCAAACCCAGAATTGAGGCTGCATTGTTCACTTTGGCAGCAATCTCTTCCTTGGGCCGCTTCAGGTTCTTCAACCCGAACGACAAATTCTCCTTGATCGTCATGTGAGGATACAGCGCATAATCCTGGAACACCATCGCGATGTCGCGATCCTTGGGATGCATATCGTTGACGATACGGTCGCCAATCATAATATCTCCGCTGGATTGCTGCTCCAAGCCTGCCATCATCCGCAGCGAGGTCGACTTCCCGCACCCGGAAGGCCCGACGAATACCACAAATTCTTTATCATGAATAACGAAGTCTGAGCCGGTCACCGCGGTGAAATTACCTCTTTTAGGATCCACGTACTCTTTAACTACGTTCTTGAACTCGACTCTTGCCATTTATGGAACCTCCCTGAACATTTATTGAAGGAACTGACTGAAGGAATTTATCTTCTTTAGTGAATGGTTTTAGAACTTAAAACAAGAGTTTAGTATCAGCCCTTCACCGCACCAATCGTGATCCCTTGCAGGAAATACTTTTGCAGCGAAAAGAACAAAATGAACATTGGCAATGCCCCGATTGTTGCACCCGCCATAATCGCTCCGTAATCGGTCGATTCGGCGAAGCGGAAGCTGGCCAGTCCAACCTGTATCGTTCGCATGCTGTTGCTGCTCGTGACAAGCAGCGGCCAGAAGAAATCGTTCCAGTTGGCAACGAACGTGAATATGGCTAGCACAGCCAAGCCTGGCTTCGCCATAGGCAAGATGATTTTCCAGAAGATCCCGAACTCACTGCATGCGTCGATACGAGCTGCATGAATCAAGGAAGTCGGCAAAGTGGACATATACTGCTTCATTAAGAAAATATTGCCCACACTAGCTATCCCCGGCAGCAAAATAGCCGTATACGTGTTGCCTAAGTCAAACACATTAATCATCAAGACATACAACGGGATAAGCGTAACCTGTGCGGGAATCATCATCGTACTGAGCAGCACCCAGAAGATGGAGTTTCGTCCCGGGAATTTCAATTTGGCGAAGGCATACCCAGCCAGTGACGCAAAAAATACGTTAGTAACCGTCAATACGGAAGAAACAAGCAAAGAGTTGAACAGCCAACGTACAGCCATCGTTTTGCCGAAGAACCGCTCATAGGGCTCCATGGACCATATTTCAGGCCACCACTGCGGTTGGAAAGAAGCGGAAGCTTTGGAATCCTGGAACGAACCGATGATCATCCAATAGAGCGGAACGATGGAGATCAGTACCCACAGTAGCAGCACCGCTACGGCAACACCTATAAAAATCATTTTGGTTTTGGATTGCAACGTACACACCACCCTAATATTCGATATCGGAGGAGAAGAACTTGAATTGGATGACGGATACAAGGATTATCATGGCCGCCAGTATAAAGGATTGTGCAGAAGCGAGTCCAAAATCAGAGAACTGGAACGCTGTCTGATAAATTAAGTAAGCGATCGTAGTAGTCGCGAAGTTCGGTCCGCCCTGGGTCATCAGGTACACGCTGATAAACACTTGGAACGAAGTAATAACTCCGGTAACGGCCAGATACAGCGTTGTTGGCTTCAGGAGAGGCCATGTTATTTTGCTGAATTTGGTCCAACCGCTGGCATGGTCGATATCCGCCGCTTCATACAAAGACTTCGGAATACCGCCCATCGCTGCCAAATACAATATGATTCCCGCTCCATGCGCTCCAAGGTAACTCATCAGCATAAGAGAGAATAAAGCCGTGCTCGAGGAGCCTAACCATACTTGCGCATCGATTCCGAATATTCCTACCACCTTGTTCATCAGACCGGCAGGTGTTGGATCGAAGATAGCCAGCCACACCACCGAGATCGTTACACCCGATGCTACAGCAGGCAAGTACAAGGATGCTTTGAAAAACGTTTGCCAAGTGCTTTTCATCTGGAAGATGAAAAAAGCAAGCACGAAGGTGATGATGATGTTAACCGGGACTGTGCCAATTGTGAACAAGACTGTATTTTTGATAGATTTCCAGAACACTTCGTCCTTGATCATGTAGGCGTAGTTGTCCAGGCCAATCCATTTGGATTTCAATACGTTATACTTCTGAAAGCTCATAATAAACGCCGAGATCACAGGGTAAAGCGTAAATACCACGAACAATAATACAGGAATCAAAATAAACAAATAAGCGGAGCCATATTCTTTCCAGAAACGGGTTAAGGAAGAAGCGGCCGGTTTGGATGCAGTTGCACGATTGTCCACCAAAGGTTCCTCCATTCTCGCAGGCATAAACGGTTTTCGCCGTCCTCTTGGGACGGCACCGTTTAGCGTTCAAACAAAAGCTGAATTGCAGCATTCCATTATAGATAAGTGAAAAGAGGCCCTATATTGCAATCATACAGGGCTCATGTTCACATTGCTTTGCGGGTACCTCACATGCCGGAATTGAATTACTTCAGCATTTGGGTGCCTTTGGATTTAAGATCTTCTGCGGCCTGCTCAGGTGTTTTCTCTCCTGCAAGCAGGGCTTGGAAGGTTGGCTTAACAACCTGCTCACGGTATTGCTTCAGCTTGGCTGCTTTGTCAATATCGATTGAAAGTGTTACGTTCGGCGAAGAATTGTTACGCATATTGTTTGCGGCCACAACGTTCTCAGGTTTAGCAAGTCCTTTGCCCTCGAACAATTTGGCTTGTGATTTGCGTACGAATGGGAGAGCAAGCTCGTTAGCGGAGTTGCCGCCTTTGGCACCTGTCAAGGCTTCCATTACGAGGAAGGAGTTTTTGGCGTGCTGTGCGCCTTTATCGTTCTTTTGACGGAACATGACGTAGCCTTCCCCATTACCCGTTGTTTTCCCGTAACCTGTAATGGAATCACCATGAGGAACCGGCAATTGCACGTAATCAATTTTTTCACCTTTTACTTTACCTGCGTCGATATCTTTATTACGGTTAGCGATCATAACATCGTAGTAAGGGATCGCTTTACTGATAATGGCAGCAGTCCCTGCATAGAACATTTCAGAACGTGCTGCTGGAGCGAGTGCTGCTGTTTCTTTAGGAATATAGCCATCTTTACGAAGAGTGTCGATGAATTTCAGGGTGTCAACAATTTTGGCATCGTTCCAGATAAAGTTCCCCTTCTCGTCAACAGAGTCAACCAGACCGTTCGCACGGCTCAGCATATCGATGAAGTCGATGGAGGTTCCGTCTGTCACGAGTGCATATTGCTGTTTGCCATCAGGCAGCTTCTTATTAAGCTTCTTGGCGGCATCCAGGAATTCAGTCCAGGTCCAGCCCTTTTCCTGAATGGTCTTGTAATCAATGCCCGCTTCAGTCAGAATCCGCTTGTTACCGCCCCAACCCCATAAGGATTGATACAACGGGAAACCATATTGCTTACCGTTTAACTGCATCGTTTCTAGTGTACCAGGAAGAAAATCTTCTTTAATTGCAGGAGTCACATAGGAATCAAGCGGGAGCGCCAAACCAGTGCTCACGTAGGATCCGTTCAAAGCGCTGAAATACAAATCAGGCGGATCTCCGGCATTCAGGGCAACGTCGAATTTCTTAGGACCCTCAGCCCATGAAAGAACTTCGTATTCAACCTTGATATGTGGGTATTGCTTATTAAAGTCAGCTACCAAATCCTTAATGTCGTTCTCATAGGTACCATGTACCGGGTAAGTCCATACCTTTACAGTGTCAGGCGTTGTATCCACTTGGGTAGTGTCCCCGCCAGCTTGTGGTGTTTCTGTTTTGTTGCCGCATGCCGCGGTTATCGCGACAAGCACGAGGACCATGAATAGCGCAAGCCATTTGTTCATCTTCATTCCTGTTTTCCCCCTGTAAGTAGATTTGGTCAATACGTATGAATTCAGTTTGCATGGAAAATCGATAAGTTATTCGCATTATTGGAAATACTACGTTTAACGTTCGCAATCAGACCATGCAGCATGAAATCATCAAAGCATTCCAACTGGATTTACGAAAAAAAAGTGGGACCGCTTTCACATGGATTATTATAACGCCTGTGAAATATTATTTCAACATAATTTTGTTTTTTGTAAATTTTATTTTACAAGCTTTTCATATTCCCTTATACTCGAAGTATAGAATCTATGCCAAGAAGCAGGTGTTGAAATGAAGCAACTAGTAATCGGAATCGACGGAGGCGGGACGAAGACTGAAGCCGTTGTAATGGATTGTACCCGCGAAATCGTGCTCCAGCTTACAGGTGAATCAACGAATCCCCATTCCGTTACATTTCCTGTCGCGATGCGTAATTTGGGCCTGCTGCTCGATACGATACGAGCTTCCTTGGATGCAAGCTATGGCAAGGACTGGGCATGGAGTAGTGTTACTCTGGGGTTGTCCGGTATTAGTACGCTCGATGAGCAGACGATTGTTTATCGTTGGGTAGAGGGTTACAAGGAAGAACGCGACATAAGCTTCGTTTGCTCGCTGCGCAATGACGCCCAGATCGCCTTGATGGCTACACTTCAGCGAGAAGCAGGTATTATTGCTATTTCGGGGACTGGCTCCATCATCTATGGTTTAAGCCAGGATGGAGAACAGCATCGCGCGGGAGGCTGGGGGCATATATTAGGAGATGAGGGCAGCGGCTACGATATAGGGCTGCGTACACTAAAAACAGTCATGCGCTGCTATGATGGTATTATACCGCCAACCCTGTTAACATCATTAGTATTAGAGCGACACGGCTTCTCCTCCCTTACTGAGCTCAAGCCTTATATTTATAGAGACTCCATACACAAGAGTGATATTGCCAAATTCGCTGAGCTTGCTGTGACAGCTGCCCGACAGGGGGATTCCGCTGCGCATCATATTATTGAGACCGCTGCTCAGAACCTCGCCGCAACAGCTCTCGCCTTGATTGGCAAGCATCCATGGTTTGCTTCCTGTGATTTGGTGCTGACAGGATCTATCTTCACTCACAGTGAAGCGTTCAATTTAACGTTTCGAGAAGCTATTCGAGTGAAATATCCTGAAATAATGTTTCATAATGCCGCACACACACCCGCCTATGGAGCAGCGCTTCTCGCGCTGAAGCATCATTCAGAGCAATTATATTTAAAGGAGTCTGACTGACATGAGTAATTTGCTAAACGAACTTACAACCGAACAAGTCAATCCGAGAACCAGCAACATTGACTGTTTGACTACTGAAGAAATCGTTCGACTGATCAATGATGAAGACCGACAGATCGCTTATAAAATCCAGGAGCTGACCCCTGTCATTGCCAAGGCGGCGGACTACATTATCCACTCCTTCCAGAATGGCGGACGTCTGCTCTACTTGGGAGCTGGAACGAGCGGACGTCTGGGCATCCTTGATGCCAGCGAGTGTCCACCGACCTACGGCACCGACCCATCCATGGTGCAAGGCATTATTGCAGGCGGTGATCGTGCCATCAAGGATCCAGTTGAAGGCGCAGAGGACAGCCCCTTCACAGGAGCAGCGGATATCGATGCGCTGAATGTCGGACCGAACGATACCGTTGTAGGAATAGCCGCAAGCGGACGCACGCCTTACGTTCTTGGCGCTATGAAACGGGCCCGCGAGCTGGGTGCTACAGTCATCGGCCTCTGCAACAACCATGATACGCCAATGTCCGGATATGCCGATCTGCTGATCGAAGCCGTCGTAGGACCGGAGGTCGTGCTCGGCTCAACGCGAATGAAAGCAGGAACAGCCCAGAAGCTCATTCTGAACATGCTGACTACAAGCGCCATGATCCGCATGGGCAAGGTATACGGCAACTTGATGGTCGA
>JARBUQ010000094.1 GCA_029239545.1 Paenibacillus sp. | reverse complement strand
TACATCGATCAATGGAGCTTTCTTGCCCAATTAACAAAAATGACAGAGGAAGAAGTTACACGATTTATCCAACGGAATGCTGAGGAGGACCAACTCAATTTAGGCCTGATGGAGCCTGATGGTGAAGATATGGAGCACCCTTGGGAATCTGGAAACAAGAACCGCTTAAATGATGTGCTGGAAGAGCCGCTGCCTGCCGTCATTTAGATTGTTCTGGCAGATCGAGTATACATTCCCAAAATGGGGTTGCCCCCTAGTGCAATTAACCGCTTGCTGAGACTGGCTTCCTTTTCTAATCCGGATTTCTATAAGACACAAGCTATGCGGCTCTCAACCTATGGTAAGCCAAGGGTTATATCCTGTGGAGAGGATCTCCCTAATCAGATTGCACTTCCAAGAGGATGTTATGATGCGGCAAGGGCGTTTTTTGATCAGCATAATGTTCGCATGGAACAGCAGGATAAGCGTAATGAGGGAACTGCAATTGCAGTGAATTTCACAGGTACATTAACTACCCTTCAGGATACAGCGGCAAGAGCCATATTGGTGCAGGATATAGGAATTTTATCGGCTGCTACTGCATTCGGGAAGACCGTTGTCGCCGCCAATATTATCGCTAAGCGAAAGGTAAACACCTTGATTATCGTGCATCGCCGGGAGCTTATGGATCAATGGAAGGAACGGCTACAAACATTTTTGGATATCCCCAAATCCTCTATAGGTGTGATTGGCGGGGGCAAGGATAAACGTACGGGAATTGTGGATATTGCGATTATTCAGAGTCTCAACCATAAAGGTGAAATTAAACCATTTATAAGCGAGTATGGTCAAATTGTTGTGGATGAATGTCACCATGTCTCTGCGTACAGCTTCGAGCAAGTCCTTATGAAGGCCCAAGCGAAGTATGTATTTGGCCTTACAGCAACACCCAAACGCCAAGATGGACAAGAGGCAATCGTATCGATGCAGCTTGGTCCAATCCGCATGAAGATAGATGCCAAAATGCTTACGGGCTCCCGGGGCTTCTCTTTGATGGTCGTTCCTAGATATACAGATTTTCAGATGTCGGGCAGCTCTGTACAACCTAGCATTCAAGATGTCTTTCAAACCCTTGTGACCGATGAGACTCGTAATACGTTGATTTTTGACGACTTACTGAAGTGCCTTGAAAAGGGACGTTCTCCGCTGCTGTTAGTTGAGCGTACGGCCCATGCAGAGTACTTTGAACAGCGGTTGCGTCATTTTGCCAAGAATGTTATTGTCCTGCGAGGTGGCATGGGAAAGAAACAAAGAGAGCTTATTCGCGAGCAGATTGCTAATATCCCAGACAACGAAGAACGTGTATTTATTGCGACAGGTAAATTGATTGGAGAGGGCTTCGACGATGCCAGATTGGATACGCTGTTCCTCGTTCATCCGATATCCTGGTCGGGTACTTTGCAGCAGTATGCAGGTCGACTGCATCGTGCTCACGCCAGCAAGAAGGAAGTCCAAATTTACGATTACATCGATCTCCGAGTACCGGTATTAATGAGCATGTATAAAAAGCGGGTAAAAGGCTACAGGAAAATGGGTTACCAAGGAACCGAGCTAGTATAAGACACCAAGAAGTGGAACCCAACACCGCCATATCAACCAGTGCTTCAAAAATAAACGCTAGCAGGCAGGAGTGATTCTGAATGAGCACAGTCCGATTGATCTCACCTTCCATGGAATTCCGCGAACAGTACCTGTTGTTTTATGAGGACTGGAAGAGCAGTGGCGAAGACATAGTACCCTGGGTTGTTGAACAAGATCCGAGTAATTTCGAGACGCTGCTGGAATTCCTCTATTCGGAAGACAGCGAGGAAAAACTGACGAATTCTGCTTGGGTGCCTCATTCGACCTACTGGCTGATGAACGAGGAGAATCGGCTTGTAGGAGCCGTAAACATTCGTCACCGATTGAACGAGAAGCTGCTGAACGGCGGTGGGCACATTGGATATGGGATAAGCCCCTCCTTTCGACGCCGAGGGTATGCTTCCGCTTTGTTGTCACAAACATTAGAAATAGCGAAAAAACTAAGTTTGGACAAAGTGCTTCTGGTTTGCGATAAAGACAACGTGGGCTCGGAGAAAACAATTTTGAAGCAGGGTGGCATTTTTGAATCAGAATTCACTGAGGATGATGGAAATATCGTCAAAAGATTCTGGATTAGTTTGGGGTAGGAAAGGTCAGTAGCCGAAGCCATCACATGCCACCTTTGACGTTCATTAAGTGCCAAAAAGCAACTAATTCCACTCCGCACCCCAGATCAATCCATTTTAATTGCATAACCGCAACTAATTCCCGCGACACGTCCATCGAAATGGTAGCCTCAGCTAGTTAATTGCTTTTCTGCAACTAATTCGGCCTAAAATAGTCGGATCACACGATTTAATTGCTTTTCTGCAGCTAATTTAATTTTACTACCTCGAAATGGAAGGAGAATCTGTCAAAGCTCTGCGATTTGGGATAAGATGGAATGAATACTACAGGAGGAGGCAGGTTTTTATGTATGCCTTTGAGTTGTTTTTAGACGATGAAACAGATAAGTATGTGAGGGATTGCTGGAGAGCTGCTGCCGATCATAAGATCAGTTCTTTTATGAACCAGATTGAAGGAGTAAGGCCCCATATTACCCTCGCTTTTTGCCAAAAGGCAGATATCGAGTCAGCTATTGAAGCTCTAGCTGATTTTGCTCAGCAAAAGGAAGTAGAATTGGATTTTGATATACTGGGCAGCTTTCCTACATCAGGAACATTGTTTCTTTCCCCGACTATGACGGAGAGGTTTAAACAGTTTCACCAACAATTCCACGATAAAATGAAGGCCTGTACCTCAGAGCATAGTGACCATTACACCATTAACCACTGGAATCCTCATTGTACATTGGCCACAAGAATGAACAGAGCGGAGTTGGCTCAAGCCTATGAGTTAATTGTAGGGGAGTTCAAACCCCTGAGGTCAAGGGTAACAGAAGTTGGTCTGGTCGAGCTTATATATGAAGGACAAGTTTGTATTAAGAATATACATCACAGCACATGCACACTTGCTGCAACAGGCTGAACTCAATCAGAATGATCAAGCACCTCTGGAAGGGATATTCTCCAGAGGTGTTTCATATATTAGCCGTTAGGACACATTAAGCTTCCGCACGATTAATGATGCGGAGGAATATCACATTTCGTTCGGATAAAATGGATCTGATTTTTTAGACGATTCATGGTTTCCTTCATCTCGTTCGAGCTATTATTGCTGCTTGCAGTAGTTAATTGGTCCAGCTCTTGCAATAAGTTGTGCAGATCCGTGCTTGCATGAGCACAATCGTAATTGCTTTCCACTTGATCTAACAAGGTAGTTTCCCCTTTCTAGCCGTTTTATTTGTTGCCGGATTTTTTGCCTTTTTTATCTGAGGTTCGAGTAGTTGTGTTTTGCGCAGCATGCCCTTGTTGCTTTGCCATTTGTGTACCCTCCTTTTTATTAAGACGTAGCTTTATTATTGTTGGAACAAGGGCCTGTTATTCGTCAATAGGGGGTTTCTGAAATAATATTTGACTTGGAGGAGGTGTCTCCATAAAGTTATACTAGTAAACCGATATCTTTAATTAGAAAGGGTATGATATAACCTTGTGGGTAACAGCTATAGCGATTGGAATTGCCTTATTCTTTGCAATGAATATTGGTGCTAGCGGTGCGGCGGCTGCAATGGGAGTGGCCTATGGGAGCGGTGCGATTAAACAAAAGAAGCTGGCTCTATGTATTGTGGCAGTTGGTGTGTTTTTGGGCGCTTATTTGGGTGGCGGTGAGGTTGTAAGAACACTGGGTTCAGGTATCATTCCACCCAGTTTATTGAATGTGGAGTTAGTCATCATTATTTTGCTGTCGGCTACGGTTACTTTATTCGGCGCGAATATGCTAGGAATTCCTTTATCTACGAGTGAAGTGACTGTAGGATCGGTAGTTGGAGTGGGCATTGCATATGAGATGTTGTATGTAAATAATATACTCGTGATCGTTTCATTCTGGATCCTAATTCCTATTATTGCTTTTATCATGGCTTGGGGGATGGGGTACCTCATTAGACGCTTAGAGTCCCGGGATTCCAGATGGAAGGGGGAGGGCAATAATGCTTGGAAAAAAAGCCTGATGCTCCTTGTTATCGTTGCAGGGTTTGTTGAAGCTTTTTCAGCGGGGATGAACAATGTGGCCAATGCCGTTGGCCCTCTTGTAGGTGCGAGCCTAATGAGTACTGAGAACGGCGTGTTCTGGGGAGGCTTGTTCGTTGCAGCAGGGGCGCTGCTTTTGGGCGGCAAAGTATTGGAAACCAACGGAAAGAAAATAACTCGAATGTCCTTGCTCCAGGGAATAGCGATTAGCGGCACAGGAGGGTTTCTGGTTATTATTGCTTCTTTGTTCGGGATACCCGTACCGCTTACGCAAGTGACTACGACAGCCATTCTCGGTATCGGTTCGGTTGATCATGGGTTTAAGCTGTGGCAGAAAGGGATTGTCGTGAAAATACTGAAGGTGTGGCTTGTCTCTCCGCTGCTTGCTCTTGTAGTTTCCTTCACTTTAGTAAAAGTATTCATCGAGCCTGCACCGTATTTGATCGTCGTGATGGTTGCGGTGTTCATTTCAATGATTGGGCTCAAAAGTCTTTATGATACGGTTCAAGCCGAGAGACGTGCGGTCAACGAGGAGGGTGGAGGAATCTGATTCGGTTCCGCCTTCCGGGAAAGTGCCTCTTGCTCTGTTTGACAAAAGCACATCAGCCTCCCAACCTTCATAGATTAATGTAGACGGATGAAGGATTGTCCGCCGACATGATGACTAACAGGATGGTGTGCAGGTGAAGGTCACGGTAGTTACCGCTGTGTATAATGGAGCCGAGTATTTGAAAGCTTCCATCAATAGTATCCTTACACAAGCTTATAGAGATATCGAGTACATCGTTGTGAACGACGGTTCAACAGACACCACCAGAAATATTCTGGAGCAGTCCAAGGACAGTCGACTCCAGGTCATTCATCTTCCTGTCAATCAAGGAGCCGCAAACGCTCTTAACACTGCGATTCGCAACGCTACTGGGGAATGGATTGCTATTCATGACGCGGATGACATCAGCTTGCCTCAACGTCTGAAGGAGCAGATCGATTATGCAGCGGCCCATCCTGGCCTCGTTGCAGTAGGGTCTTTGGTCAAAAGCATATCCGGGAAAAAAACGATTTTGCCGCAAAACCTTTTGAATGTAGATGGTTTCTATAATGGTTGCGTAACTCGGGAGGAGCTTCGCAAAATTCGTTATGAAAGGTGCCCGTTGTGTCACGGCTCCGTCATGTTCTCCAAGGAAGCCTTCCTAAAGGCGGGCGGCTACGATGTCAGCTACAAAGTATCCTATGATTATGATTTGTGGATGCGATTGTTCGAGCTGGGCGCGATTGACAAGATTCAAAATGTGCTTTATCAATATCGGGTACACGACTCCTCGCTTTCTCACTCCAACTGGGAAGTGATGCTGAATGAGAAGCTGAGGAGCTCCATTGCGGCGATACGGAGGCAGCATGCTGCCGTGTCCAAGCCGAGGTTTATCGTGTTTGGTCCAAGTGAGCACTGCAGTAATCTCAAGAGCAGAATCATTCCGGCAAGCGGAATCGAGGTGCTCCAATACTTGAGCGGTAATAAGTTTGCCGCAATTTCTAATACTGCCAGGCTGTTCAAGAGCAGAGGCATCGAAGGAATTATCGTGCTCGATGGTCCGCATAAGCAGAGAGTCAAACAATACATGAACAGTCAAGGAATATCGGTCAATCATCATTTATTTGTTCTTTAAGCCAGCTCAGAACCCGATCAGGTGCAGCCAAGGATTGACCGGGCTATTCCATGGATCATAGGCTACCAAGCGCTGTGCTTCCAGATCAGGACGGACAAATACCGTGGCAGTGCTGTTCAACATACTGGCCGTGAATGAAAAGGTGCTATTGGATATAGCCAATCTGTCGCAATGCGACAATATATAGTGGTCGAGATAAAAATCCTCTTCCGAATAAGCGGTGAACAGCTCTCTGGATCGGATTGGCTTGTATTCTGAGAAATGAGAAAGAACAGTATCCGGTTCATCACTCGCGATAAACAGAACTGGTTTCACGAGCGTTCCCCATATGGCTTCCAGCCATTTTTTATACCACTCACATGGAGCAGGAAAATGAAGCTTCCCATAAACCTCGTGGTTCTGACGCAGCAGATAATCCCCTCTTCGGATGTGCAAGCCTACCAGTGTCTTACCTATTGCTCGGAGCTCTTTAATTCCTTTCTCGACTCTTTCCTGCACTTGGGGAACCGGTGTGTACAAATAGCGGAAGTATTCTTTATACGGGGCGTAATAACGGGTGTGAAATTGAAAGTAACCCCAAAAATCGACGTTTGTCACCAATGGCTTCCTGGCAGTGAGCAGGACCTCTTTATCGGGAATATGATTCTCATATGCCTTAGGAAGCTTTTTTCGAATCGGATTGTCGCGATGGCCGAACAGGCTGGCCCCGATCCATTCGGGTGTCTGGACTCGAAGGCCATAGCGTTTGGCGTAAATTTTAAGAAAAGCGTATTGAAACAGCTGATTTCCGAATCGACCGTTTTCTCCTAATGACGACATAGTGATAACAGGAAGTTTAGGCTTGGGGGGAGTACTCGCTTTTATCATGAGTAATTCCAGCTATGAAAGGAAAGCGTATTATATTGTTCTGCGAGCTTGGGTACCTTGCTCTTCATTGTCTTGTTCAGACTGGGCCTCCGTAAGCTAAGGTTGTGCCAGTACTTTAGCTCCGTGTGTTTAGGATAGGTCGACATGACGAAGTTCCCATAGGTTTCATAATCAGCAAAACTGGATGTATGAGTCCTGTCCATGTTCTGTAGAATGGCCTCATGCCACTGAACATGCCATCGGTCCTCGATGGATCTTTTTAAGGCTGCAACCTTGGATTTCTCGAAGAGCATGTAGTGGGTGCAGAGTGATTTTTGCGAAACCGGTTTTAATCCCAGCAGCTTCTCGTGGGTTGTGAAATAGGGTCGGTGGTATTCATCCGCCGTATGAAAAATAATCTTTCCATTACGCTCGAAGCAATTAGGACGAATAAACACAGTATCCGAATCAATGACCAAATAATGCTCTTGCTCGCTAACTCTATCACCGCTCAATTTAATGAATTGTTGAAGAATCCAGCCTGAGCGATCGATCCCTTTCACCTTGAAGTTGATCTTTTCCTTTGTAATAGGCAATATTGAATTTTCGTCTATGTGGATGCAGCCATGCTGCATACAAAACTCCTTTAGAGCGGGATCATTCGGGGACACAATAAATATTTTGTTGACAGGATGTTTGATGTTTTTCAGTGCACCTCTTATTACATAGGGGAGAACCTCCAAGTCTTTTCTAATGGAGGGGATCACAATATCAATTCGGACATCACTCCAAACGGACCCGTTTATGTTCAAGGCGTTTCCTCCTTTGCAGGTTCAACTAGAGATTAAATAAATTACGATTAAGGACAAGTCCCTTTTGCAGCAAATGCTGTGTCATGCTCTTACGCTCCTTGTGATGCAGTTGGATGATGCCGTCGATCTCTCCCTGCCGGGTTAATTGGCAAATGGAATCGGCGTGGGTTTCAATCCGGTTATGGATATAGGAATGAATCTGGACAGGACAATGAGATACGACACTTTTCATCATAAGTCGGCAAAGCTTCTCATTGCCCAGAATGATAAGCCGTGGAGGTTTAGCGCGTTGGGGTAGATCGAATTGGGCTAACCTGCGAACGCAGCATAGCAGTTTTTCGATATAGGTGGTATTTCCGTTTTTTTGAGAGAGTGAGTGTGTATGAATTCTGTAACGGTAAAGAGCCCGGCTTACTTTGCCGATCGGACCTAATTGGAACAGCTTCAACCAAAGGTCATAATCGTAGGTGACCTTGTAAAGGGGGTCGTAACCTCCAGCTTGAAGAAATTTCGTTTTGGAAATCAGTGCCGTTCCGTGGCATAGGGGGCAAATCGAATATCTGTCCGAATAAAGCTTCTTCTCGGGTTGATTTAATGCCCTTTCCACTTTATACAGTCGAGCAGGAGGGATATTTCGATCTCCGAAGCAAGCAATCTGGGTGCCTACTGCTACAAGCTTCGGATTACAACGTACATACTCAACCTGTATCGACAATCGTTCGGGATGGCTTAGGTCGTCAGCATCGTGAATGGCGATCCACTCCCCGGTGGCATACTGCACAGCCAAATTCAAGGCCTTGGCAGCTCCGCCATTTTGCGAAAGCCGAAATCGTCTTATTCTTGAATCGGAAAGTTGTTCGAGAATGGTCCAGGTTTGGTCAGAGGAGCCATCATCGACGACAATAAGCTCAAAATCGGTATAGGTTTGTTTCAATATACTGCGTATGGATTGTTCAACGTATTGCTCCCCGTTGTATACGGCCATCACCACGGATATTCTCATTCTCTCTGCAACCTCTTTTCCGAGTTAACTCATCCATTTATTAGTATGAGGAGAGACGCTTGGATGCACTGGTTAAATGCGGACAATATTGGGGTTGAGGCGATATAACAGGATTAATTAGATTTAGTTGATAGCTGCTCGACTTCTCAAGCAGCAAAAAGGAGACCTTTGTGAGGTCTCCTTTTTGCTGCCGTCGGGGTTGATAGCGCCCCGCGCGCCGAGAGCTGCGCGCGGGGCGCTAAAACGGTTACTGGATCTCTATAAAATCTTGTCGAAACCTTTCGTAATCAGCCGCTCGACATTCCAGCTTCATCCGCGTGCCTTCCTCTTCGTAGCTCGTGGCTTGAACATGAGCATGCTCGTTGAAATAAGCAACCAGACGTCCTTGGTTGAAGGGAATCAGAATTTCGCATTCCACGTAATCCTGGAAAATATGGCTGCGGATCAGCTCAATCAGCTCATCGAGACCGCTTCTCTGCTTGGCGGACAGATGGACGTTATTATCACTCACTTGAGGATAAGCCTGCTCGGTCAGATCGCATTTATTGTAAGCGTAGATCGTTGGGATCTCATACGCCCCCAGTGCCTTCAACGTATCATTCGTTACGGAGATCAGCTTGTCGGAATCGACATGCGAGTGGTCGACAACATGAACCAACAGATCGGCTTCGGCTACCTCCTCCAGGGTGGAGCGAAAGGCTTTGACCAGATGGTGGGGAAGCTGGCTGACGAACCCGACGGTATCGGTTAACAGGAATGATTTGTGGTCGGGCAGGCGCACGCTTCTTACCGATGTTTCGAGTGTGGCGAATAACATATCCTTGGCGAAAACCTGCTTATTCGTTAGTGGATCGTATTTCTCCATCAAGGCATTCATCAGGCTCGATTTACCTGTATTGGTATAACCGACGAGGCAAACGACGGGTACCTCGTTCTTCTGACGCTGCTTTCGCTGGATTTGGCGTCTAGCAGCTAGCTTATCCAGCTCGGATTGGAGGGCGGTTATTCGCTCTTCGATCCGTCTGCGATCCAGCTCCAGCTTCGTTTCACCGGCCCCCCGATTCTTGAGCCCTGCCCCGCCGCCTTGCCGCCCCAAGGATGCGCGGAGACCGACTAGTCGGGGCAGCATGTACTCCAGCCGTGCGATCTCCACCTGAAGCTGGGCTTCTCTGGTCTGGGCACGCTCCGCGAATATATCGAGGATCAGGATCGTCCTGTCCATGATCGTGACCTCCAAAGCAGCCTCCAGATTACGGATTTGGGAGTGAGACAGCTCATCATTAAAAATTACAACATGCACATCATGGGCTTCAAGCAGTGCCCGCAGCTCCTGCAGCTTGCCTGTCCCGATGTAGTGGGAAGGGTTGACGCGGGTTGCCTTTTGTGTGAGCTCGTCGATCACCTCGATATAACAAGCAGAAGCCAGATTGCGCAGCTCCTCCATAGAGTAAGCAAAGTCGTCTTGATTCTGCAGCTGAACGCCTACAATAATCGCTTTTTGTTGCGGTTGTTCCATAGTTCATCCTCCTCCAGAGCATATTAAGTAAAACAAAAAACACAGGCAGATGCGCCTGTGCTCACAGTTAGAGGTGAGAGGATCTCAGGGAATTCGCTAAGGAAACCAAAAAGCTCCTTATTTAAATTCTGGGGTTCCATAGTGCAGCAATGACACAACTGTACGAAAGGGTGGATATACACCCACCTATCGCATCGATTGTTGTAACTCATCTATACAACTTATGAAACAGTCCGCTCTAAAGGCAAATACGAACAAAAGGGAAATGTCCCGTTCGTCTCTTCGTATTCCTCATCCATATATGGGGTACCTTCGATGTGGACAGACCAATCCTGAGTCCTCTGCACACAGGCAGAGCTTCGGCGCTATTCAATTAGCTGCGCAAAGACCTAACTCGGATAAAGTCTATCACACGTACCCCTCCGTTCCT
>JARBUQ010000093.1 GCA_029239545.1 Paenibacillus sp. | reverse complement strand
ACCCATTGCTCCGCATCGAAGCTGAAGCTTGTATGCGGCTGGGGGGCTCGATTGGATATGGCGATGAATCCGGTAATAACAGCTTTGTCCTCCACCAAATAACCTTCGAGAACTCCGCATGCCTCCTCGGGAAGCTGTGTCCTGCAATAAGCCGTAAGCTGTTCTGCGATATGTGACGGAAGTACTGCGATCATTGTTTTGATCAGCCCCTTCTGTAGAAATGGCTTTCCTACAGTATAACGGAGTTGAAATGCCTAATTCACTTGTTTGTCCGGTTTAATGAGAAAAAAAACTAATCCAAGCGTAATAAGGGAAAGAGCAGATACAGAGATGAAGATGATCCGTTCTGATTTGTCCATCATCCAACCGAACAAGGGAGGTCCGATGGCGACACCAAGAAATCTCAAGCAGTTATAGAGGGATGTAATCATCCCGCGCTGTTCTTTCTGTACAGCACCAGTAATCATCGTGTTCAGACAAGGGAGGAGCATCCCGGTTCCTATACTGCTAATCGTAAGTAATGCAATGAATACATACAGATTTTTGAAGAAAAAGATCGTAGAGCCTAAGGAAATAACCATCAGGATGAGACCTATATTCATTAACCAGCGGATCAGGACACCGTTTTTCTTAATTATGCTGCCTGTAGTGTAAGAGGTCACAACCATTCCCAATAAGGGACTCGCCAGAATAAAGCCTTTTTTCACACCGTCAATATTATAGGGGTCCTTCTCCAGGCTATTGGACAAATAGAACAGCACACCAAACAGGATAAACAAGCCTAATGAGCCGGCGAAAAATGAAGTGATCAGCCAACGTCCTTTCTTCTTCAATATCTCGGCAATGGACTTCAAGTAAGCTTTTAGCTTGAGCGGAGCGTTCTCTTTCTCTGGCTCCTTGATCAGCCAGATCACAGCAACAAGCGATACAGCGCAGAACAACGGGAAAGCGAAGAAGGAGGCATACCAAACAATAAGTGCCAACAAGGACCCAATAATAGGGCTTAACACTTTGCCTGCTCCGTTGGAGGCTTCCGTCAAACCTAGAGCCTTGCTCTCCGTGCTTCCGCTAAAGAGGTCCCCTACTAAAGCCATGGCGACTGGTGCTGTTCCGGCGGCAGCCATCCCTTGTATAGCTCGGGCGATAATAATAACTGTGTAGGATTTCCAGACTGCCCCGAATCCAGCCAGTATGCCTGCGGCTCCATATACAATCAACGAGGGGATCATGATCGATTTTCTTGTGAATTTATCTGAGAGATATCCGATGATCGGAATGAAAATCCCTGCTGATAAGGAGAATAAGGTAATGACCAGGCTGCTTTGAAAAGGTGTAATCTGCATCTCGCGCTGCATCTCCGGTAGAATAGGAACGAGCATGGAATTGCCAAGCACCAGAACTAACGGGATCGTGGCGATGGCCATGAAGGTCAGCCAGTTCCCTGAGCCTTTGCCTTGTTTGTCAGACTCGTTGTCGGATGCGCTCTGTTTCCCTTCAGGATCAATGTTTATATCACTTTCGAATATGACACTCAGCTTGCGGGATTTAGATTTTGCTGTCATATGATGTTCCTCCTGGGTGCCTGCTAATAAACATACTATGTCCTCAGTCAGAATCGTCCATTCCGACTTGAATTGCCAAATTTCAGTGAATTGCCATAACTGGTGTGGAAAATGAACAGAAGGGCATGCTAAACTGGAGCGGAAGATTGAAGAGAAGAACAGTTGGGGAGGCTGAATATGGACTCGCTGATGTCAACAAGTGTTTTTACAACAACATCGGATAAAGGATGGACAAGTATATGAAGAGAAAAAATGCGATAGTCATTTTGTTGGTGCTGGTGCTTGCAGGTTTCGCCGTGTATCAAAACATTGAAACGGTTAATACTGAAGCATCCGTGCCGAATGAGACTGCTCCTAAGCCTAACTATAAGGCTCCTGCCTTGTCTCTGGAAGGATTGGATGGCAAAACGTATGAGGTTGGTGGACCGCGGGATAAAGTGCTTGTAGTTAACTTCTGGGCCTCCTGGTGCGGCCCCTGCGAGGCGGAAGCGCCTGATCTGAAGCGCTTGGCTGACAAGTATAAAGACGGACTGGATATATATGCAGTCAACGTTACTTCCCAGGATCGGATGGATAATGTGGCTTCCTTCGTCAAGCACTTTCAGTTCGACTTCCCGGTGCTGCTCGATAAGGAAGGAAGCGGAGCCGATGCTTACAGGGTGCGAGGGCTGCCGACCACATATCTAGTGAATCGGGATGGAGTTATTACCGATGTGTTTAATCTGTTGAATCCGGCTGAGCTGGAGAAGCGGATTAAACAATTGATCAAGTGATTCACGCGATTATGCCTAAAAACGAACAACAACCTGCTCTTCGCAATAGCGAATGAAGCAGGTTGTTGTTCGTTTAGGACTAGTGTGTTAAGTGGTTAATGGTTCACGATTCCCACATGGTCTTCTTGCTCGGAATTGCCTTCCACATGCAGCTTGCCGATCAGAGAGTACTGAATGCTGTCCACGAGCGCTTCCCAGCTTGCTTCAATAACATTCTCGGATACGCCGACCGTATTCCAGGTGTTCTGGAAGTTGGATGTCTCAATCAATACACGGACCTTGGCGGCTGTGGCATCTTTCTCGTCCAGTACACGGACCTTATAATCACTCAGATGCATGTCCTTGATATCAGGGTAATAAGGAATGAGCGCCTTACGCAGAGCATTATCAAGTGCATTCACTGGGCCATTGCCTTCAGCGGCCGTATAGACCGTTTCTCCGTGCACCTTGAGCTTCACAATTGCTTCTGAGGCTACCGTATTGCCAGCGGATTTCTCGACTAACAGCTTGAAGGACTCAACCGTGAAAGCTTCCTTGAGACCGCCGTACGCTCTTCGAAGCAGCAACTCAAGAGAAGCATCTGCACCTTCGAATTTGTAGCCCCGGTGCTCGAGCTCCTTAATTTTCTCAATAATATCTCTGGATTGATTCTGCTGGTTGTTCAGATCCAGCTTCAATTCCTGTGCCTTAACCATCAGGTTGCTCTGCCCGGCTAATTCGGAGACTAACACGCGCTGCTTGTTCCCGACTAATTCGGGTGAAATATGCTCGTATGTTTTGGGGTGCTTCAGTATAGCGGATACGTGAATGCCGCCTTTGTGTGCAAAAGCTGCAACACCTACAAAGGGTTGATTCACAGGCATGTTAACGTTGGCGATCTCGCTGACATATCGGGCAACCGTAGTCAAGTTCTGCAATTGCTCCGAGGAGATACAAGAGTAATTCAACTTAAGCTGAAGGTTCGGGATCACGGAGCACAGATTGGCGTTGCCGCAACGTTCACCAAAGCCGTTAATTGTACCTTGCACTTGACGGGCTCCGGCTTGTACGGCTGCGATGCTGTTGGCTACTCCCAGCTCACAGTCGTTGTGAGCGTGAATTCCTATAGGAACCTTGACCTTGCTGCAGACGCTTGCTACAATCTCGGATATCTCGCCGGGCAAAGAACCGCCGTTCGTGTCGCATAGCACGATCCAGTCCGCTCCGGCCTCCTCGGCCTTCAGGATAGTTTGTAGGGCATAATCAGGATTGTTCTTATATCCATCGAAGAAATGCTCACCCAAATATATAACTTCTAGGCCGCTGCGCTTCAGATATTCAACTGAATCATAGACCATTGCCAAATTCTCTTCTAATGTAGTCTGAATTGCGGTATGAACATGGAAATCCCATGACTTGCCGAAGATCGAGGCTACGCCCGCACCGGATTCAACCAAACGGTTCAAGTTAACGTCAGTATCGGCCTTGGAGTCTTTGCGTCTGGTGCTGCCAAAAGCAGTAATCTTGGCATGAACCAGATTCAGCTCCTTCGAACGGCGGAAAAACTCAATATCCTTACTGTTGCTTCCCGGCCAACCGCCTTCAATATAGTGAACACCCAATTGATCGAGCTTCTGGGCAATTTTTAACTTGTCATCGACAGATAAACTGATCCCTTCACCTTGTGTTCCGTCACGCAAGGTGGTGTCGAATATACTAACTGAGCTTGACATGGAACTTCCCCCTTAAAGACTTTCATGAAACGCCAAAAAAGTTTCCTTTCATTATAACATTATCCCGTTCATTTGTTGAATTAATTTTCCTTTACAATTCCTGCACGCATGCTACTTGACCTGTCTGGAGCGAAAAGGTATGCTGGAATTGATTTTCTGAACAATCGGACTCGTCAAGATGATTCGAGATTCTGGTGTTAAAACATAATTTGGAGGTTATACCGATGTCTACCGTACCAACAAGAACTTTACAGCCTGTCCCTAATCCGCATCCGGATCGCGATTATTTGGTCGAGATAGAGTGCCCTGAATTTACTGCGCTTTGTCCGGTTACAGGTCAACCTGATTTTGCCACTATTACTTTTAAATATACGCCTGGACCTTCGATAGTAGAATTGAAGTCCTTGAAACAATATTTGTGGAGCTTTCGCGACGAAGGGCACTTCCACGAAGATGTAACAAATCTAATGCTGAAAGATTTCGTCGAGATGATACAGCCCCGCAAGCTGGAAGTAATCGGCAAGTTCAACGTGCGCGGTGGAATCTACACGACAGTTCGGACGGAGTATGAACAACCGAAGTGATTATTACCCGAAGAAGGGCAGAGTCATTCTTCATATTGATATGAACGCGTTCTACTGCTCCGTACATGAAGCGGTAGAGCCGGCTCTGTACCAGAACAAGCCTCTGGCGGTAGCAGGCAGTGTAGAGCTCCGCAAGGGAATCATCGTCACTTCGTCGTATACCGCCAGGTCCCAGGGCGTTAAGACAGGCATGCAGGTCAGACAAGCGCTCAAGCTGTGTCCGGACCTGGTTCTTCTGCGCCCTGATTTTGACTTGTATCGTCAGTTCTCGCGTCGTTTTATGAATATCGTTTATGAGTATTCCCCACTTATGCAAGCGATGTCGATTGATGAATGCTTCGTAGATATTACGGGCTCGAGTCAGTTCGGTACGCCGCTTGAGATTGCTTCCCAGATTCAGGTTCGTATCAAGGAAGAGCTGGGTTTGCCTTGCTCTGTTGGTGTAGCTCCTAATAAGCTGCTGGCCAAGATGGCATCCGATATGAAGAAGCCTAATGGCTTGACCGTGCTTCGCAAAAGGGATGTTCCGCAGCTTCTGTGGGACAAGCCCTGTTCGTATTTGTACGGGATTGGGAACAGGACTGCGGAGAAGCTGTCGAAGCTTAACATCACTACGATTGGACAGCTTGCAGCGGCAGAGGAATCGTTCCTGATCAAAGAATTCGGGGTGAACGGTTCCTGGCTGAAGCTCGCCTCCAATGGGATTGACGAGGCTCCTGTACTCGAGGAACGGGAACCAAGCAAGTCGATTGGGCATACAACTACATTACCGCAAGATGTCACCCTATTCTCCGATGTGTCGCGTGTATTCCTGAATTTGGCGGACCAGGTCGCCAGACGCCTTAGGCGGCAGCAGTTCGTCTCAGGCACGATTCAGATTACTATACGCGATC
The DNA here is from genome assembly GCA_029239545.1 of Paenibacillus sp. Classification (GTDB taxonomy): domain Bacteria; phylum Bacillota; class Bacilli; order Paenibacillales; family NBRC-103111; genus Paenibacillus_AA. The sequence continues at coordinate 4,956 of JARBUQ010000093.1, read as the reverse complement.
CTGCTATGAAAACGATCAGTCGTGCTCTAACCTTGTCTGCTCCGACAGAGAATGCTGATGAAATTCACAAGATCGCCTGCGGTTTGTTCTCCAAGCATTGGAAGGAAGGTAAGCCAATCCGCTTGTTGGGCATTACATTACAAAGCCTTCAGCCTAAACAGACGGCAGCGATTCAGTTGGATTTGTTCGATTATGTGGAGAAGCCTCGCAAAGAGCAGCTAAACAAAACGATGGACAAAATTCGAGATAAATATGGAGAAAGCGCTATTCTTACAGCGGGAATGCTGGGGGATGATCCGTCAGCTCTGATTCGCAATCATAAGGTTAGGGGTACTTCCTTACAGATGGATCACCTTCGATTACCTCAAGAGGAGGAGGAGTAGGCAGTATGGAGGAGTACAGACCAGCAACAGCTTCTGAGCCTGTAGAATGCGACAGGGAAGCCCATAAGGGCAGCATTCCTGTCATCGGATTCGCCGGGTACTCAGGGAGCGGCAAAACGTCACTGGCTGTTGAGGTGGTCAGGATTCTCGAAGCAAGGGGCCTGCGGATTGCGGTTGTTAAGCATGACGGCCATGGGCATTATAAGGAAGCTGAGGGTACAGATTCGGCAGCCTACAAAGCAGCAGGAGCTTCCGCAGTAGCTGTGCTTTCTCCGGATGGCCTAGTCATTTATGAGAGAAAATCCGAGCCTTCGCTGAAGGAATTGCTAGCAATGCTCTCCGGCGTCCCGAACCAATATGATCTTATCCTAGTGGAAGGGTTCAAAGGCAGTCCAATTCCCAAGATTGCCGTTGTTAGGAGACAGCAGGATCTGGCTATCCTTGAGTTTGCAGCTTCAGAGCTGCTAGCAATAGCGGCCTCAACGGGAGTAAAGCTGACCTCAGCTAACGTGCCTGTGTTGGATCTGGATGCTCCAGAACCCATTGTCGACTTTATTATCCAGTACCTGGATGAGTGGGAGAGGTAGAAATTTAGAATTGTTTTACTGCGAGGGACATAAGTTAACATGGAATGCAACTGCTTGTCTCAAATTGTTTGAACTTTCTATGGTTTTGTATTATATTCTATAATGAGGCTATAATTTGAGGAGGATTACCACGATGGCTAAATACACATGGGTAGAAAAAGATACCTGCATTGCATGCGGTGCTTGCGGTGCTACTGCTCCCGATATTTATGACTACGATGATGAGGGTCTGGCTGAAGTAATTTTTGACGGAGACGATAACCACGGAAACACAGAAATTCCGGACGATCTCTATGATGATTTGCAGGATGCTTCTGATGGTTGTCCAACAGATTCCATCAAGATCGCTGACAGCCCGTTCGGCAAATAATATACCATCAAGTATATTAAGAGAAGAAAACAAGCCATGTCTCTCTAACTTTATAGAGATTCATGGCTTGTTGTATTGTACGAGCTTATAAAGCTTTCGTTATACCAGTTACTTCATACAGCTTGGTTGGAATAGATTTGTTCTTAAACAGCTTCTCGCCAGCATAAGTGTACTCTATATATTCATGCGTTTTCAGATAGGTTGCTTCGGATACAAGAATTTGACCCGCTGTAGTACTGGACTCGATTCGAGCTGCGGTGTTGACATTATCCCCGATTACCGTGTAATCCACCCTTAAGTAAGAGCCGATATTTCCCACGACCACGTTGCCGGAGTTGACTCCAATACCGACATTGACGGTAATTCCGTGTTTTTTCTCGATTTCTTCCCTTACTCCTACCATTGCTTTTTGAATATCATAAGCTGTTTTGACTGCGTAATATTCGTGATGCTCGACATCTAAGGGGGCATTAAAGATAAGCATGGCCGCATCCCCGATGAATTTATCCACCGTGCCCTTGTTCTCCAAAGTAACACTTGTGATTACGTCGAACATGGTGTTAAGGAAATCTACGACTTCCTCTGGCTTCAGCTTCTCCGACAGGGCGGTGAACCCGCGAATATCCAGAAACAGGATGCTTAAATCTTTGTTCATCCCGCCCAATTGCAATTCTTGATTGCTTGAAGCGATCTGCTTAACTAACTCCGGCGAGATGTAACGGCCGAATTGTTTTGTAATAAAGTTCTTCTGCTTCGTTTCATAAAACGTCTTGGTCGCAATATTGACTACGAAGGCCAAGTAGATAGCGACCAGCGGATTCACGGAGTCAATGAACAATCCTCTGCTTGAGAAAAGCTGATACTGCAGGAACAAGATACCCAGAGTGATTACGAATATTACGGATAAAGAAATAAACGGCTTGATTCTCCACGATGCATAAGCGAAAAGCAGGATCAGCAGGAACATGATACCGATGGTATTCCATTGATTCAAGTATGTAACGTTCTGGCCATTCAGCAGTTGAGATACAATGTTGGCGTGGGCGTAAACCAGGTTCATATGCTTCTCAATAGGGGTAATGCCTTGGTCAGAGCCAGGTGCAACATATCCGATCAGGACAATGCGGTTCTTGAAAGTATCCTTCGGCAGCGTGCCGCTTAACACTTTGGAGAATGAAATGGTGAAAAAATCTTTGGTCATCGCCTGATAATTAATCGTAAGCTCTTTTTGCGGATTGTTGGCCAAATATTTATCTGTATTCACTCCAACCATCTGTGCGATTTTCAGACCGAGGGAAGGAAGAACTCCGTCAGGAGTATCAAGCTCCAGCCAAGTTTTGCGTATGACTCCGTCATCATCGAATAATGCGTTAATATGTGCGGTTTGTGATACTTTGCCAAGAACGTCTATAGGTTTGGTCACATCATGCGCCATAATTCTCTCATCTGCTTTGACCTTCGTGGATCTGCTGAACTGATTCTCCAGCACGGCTACAGACGGGATAATCACGTTCTTATACTTGGCCAGATCGTCAGCGAAGGCTTTGTCGCTCTCCGTGTTGCTCTGATTGTTGAACATGACGTCGAATGCAACTACCTTGGCACCGGACTCATTGAGAATGTTAACTAATTTGCCATACAGCTTCCGGTCGAACGGGTAGGCGCCATAGTCCTGGAGAGATTTCTCATCGATGCCTATTACAATAACGTCCTCATTAGGCATTCCGGACATGGACCATTTGGATACGTAGCTGTAGATCGTGTTAGAGAACGACTGGAAGCTGCCTAAGGCAAATAATAATACGGTGAGCAGCAGGACGATGAAATTACCTAGTACAATTGCTGTTTTTTTGTTCAACTTTGTTTCCCCTTCCATTCCCCTTAAAAATATCAATTCCATAAAAGATATCAGACCCGCATGTCGCATAGGATTCATTTGCGAATTTTGGGAACAAACAGAACGTAGCACAATTTTCCTCAGGAAACAATAACAATCCAGCCTATTTGAAAAAAGTTTATTTTATGTCTGTCTATAACAAATTGACCCTTGATGCGAATAGAGGAAAAGGAATCAAAAAAATGGTCTTTTAGGTCTAGTTAGGATGATAGGTCATGAGCACTGCATTTGTTTAATTTGTTCTTATATGTATGTCATAAAATAGATTCTTCTGGTATAATTTAGATGCAGCTTTTTGGCCTCTATGGCCTGTTATTTTTAGCGGTGCAAGTACATATTTTCATAGATTGTCCCAGTCATGGCAAGAGATAGAGATTTCCCAATCGGAGAGGAGCATGTGTTAATTGTGAGGAACAGAACGAAGGTTTGGAAGAGTAAATGGTTGATGAAGATCTTGAGCTTCACGTTGGTGTTAGGACTTATATCGCAGGGGTTTGCAGGCGCGGCCTTAGCCAAGGAAACCCGGGCTGCCATTGTCAGCAGTGTAGAAGGTACAGTCATGGTAACCAAGGCGGGCGGCTCTAATGCTTATCGGGCATTCGAGGAGATGAGTCTCAGCCAGGGTGACCATATCAAGACGGAGTCAGGCTCAAGTATCGTTCTATTAATAGTAGATCAAGAGGATGAAATTACGATTGGTCCTGATTCTGATTTATACATATCAAGCTTGATGCAAACAGATAGCAGCGCCAAGAAGTCCAAACTCAAAATGTGGGCTGGCTCGGTATGGTTCAAGGTAAAGAAGCTTGTAAGCTCGGAGGACGAGTTCGAGGTGGATACCCCGACAGCGGTCATGGGAGTTCGCGGATCCAATGGTTATATTCAATCCGTTAATGGTCAGATCTATGCCCTTATGACATCCGGAATACTGGAAGCGCAGAGCGGAGACAGCTCTTCACCCACTCCTATATATCCTGGGCAACAGATTACACTCATGGAAGATGAGAACACAGATGAAGCAGTCGGGCCGACGGCTCTGGACATTGCGCTTCTTATCGAGGTCGCATCACCCAAAGTTCTTGAACAAATGATAAAGTCCATTCAAGCCATTCAAGAAGAGAACGAGCAATTTATTCAAGATATTAAGGATGGCAAGAAGGCAGTTGATCCCAAATCGGACTTGAATCTTACCGATCTCTCTGTTCTGGATAAGGTCAGAGAAAATTTGGATAACCTCGTCGGGAACATTGTTAAGAAAGCCATTGAAGAAAACAAGCTGGACAAGAACGAGGTTCAGAAGCTGATTGATCAAGCCAATGCAAACCGGCCAGATGACAAGAAGTTTGATCTTGACAAGGTGAAGCCACTCGATTCGACTGCAGGAACAGACCCTTTGAAGGAGAAAGCCAAGAAGGAAGCTCTGGAGAAAAAGCAGCAGGAGAAGATTCGCAAGCAGGAGGAAGCAAAGAAGCAGCTGGAAGAGAAGCAAAAACAACATGCGGATTTATTAAAGAAGATAGAGGATGAGAGGAAGAAGAAGGAAGAAGAAACTAAGAAGCTGCAGGATGAACAAAAGAAGAAGCTGGAAGAGTTATACAAGCAACAGCTGGACGAGGCTGCCAAGGCCAAATTTGAAGCAGAGAAGGCTAAGCTTCAACAACAACAGCAGAAGCAGGAAGAGGATCAAAAGAAAAATCAGGAAGCACAGCCATCCAATCC
>JARBUQ010000092.1 GCA_029239545.1 Paenibacillus sp. | reverse complement strand
TGACTTCTAAACCACTACACGGACACCTTTTGTACGATATTTCGTACAAAACTGACTTCTAAACCACTACATGGATACTTTTTGTACGATATTTCGTACATGTCCGAATCTTGATCATACGAGGCTAACTCGATGAAGCAGTTCACAGTGGTAGAGTCAGACGCCGTATTCTTACCCCACAAAGTGAAGCCAAGCGTTGAAGTGTAATCCGATTACTTTGCGGGGACCCCGGAAATAACCGCTTCGCTCCCTGTGCGTGGGACGCCCCCCTACTCAAGGGTTCGCCCCCCTAATAGCTCACAGGGGAAAAGCCTTCGCTCTCCCCCCGAATTATATACTTTTTGGCATATGTAAAAAAGGTGGAACCTTCGGTTCCACCTCAGAATCTTTCTAAAAAGTTCACAAAAACAAACCTTCAATCCCACTTCTGCGGAATTGAAGGTTTCATGTACTTCTACTCGAGCGAACTTATAGTTCCTCATCGATTGGATTCAAATTCTCGCTGCCGGACAAGTGTGTGATCATGTCGGTCAGCAGCTCAATCTCCATCTCAATATCTTGCAGGCTTGCCGTTTCCACGGGGGCGTGCATGTAACGAAGCGGCAGCGAGACAAGAGCAATCGGTACGCCTCGTCCTGTGGTTCGCATCTTATCGGCATCCGTCCCCGTATGACGAGGAGTGAGCTCATACTGAAGTGGAATGCCTGCGCGCTCCGCGCTTAGCTCCAACAGACGGTTAATCTTGCGGTTAATCGGCGCTCCCTTGGCCAGCACAGGACCGCCGCCCAATCGGATTATTTCATTCTTCGTAGAAGCGCCTGGATAGTCGGTGGCAAAGGTCACATCGATCGCAATCGCCATATGCGGCTCCAAGCCTGCTGCAGCGAAATACGCGCCGCCCATATTCGTCTCCTCGTTCACGGTGCTGACAGCGTACACGCCTGCCGTAGTCCCCCGTTCAGCCAGTCTCCTCAAAGTCTCCGCTACTATGAACGCACCCGTTCTGTTGTCGAGCCCCCTGCCGCTTATCCGCTCGTTCAACAGCTGCTCCGGTTCACGCTTATATACAGCTGTGTCACCCACACGAACCTTGGCTGTGAGCTCTTCCTTGCTATTAGCACCACAATCGATGCAAATGTCCGAGAACTCGAAGTTCTCCTTCAGACCGCCATGATGCTGAGCATTGGCTCCAATTACACCAATAATATGGCCGCCATAACCAAGTATCTCTACTTTCATTCCGACAGCAAGCTTCTGGCTGATTCCCCCTAATGCTTCGACATAGACGAACCCCTTGTCATCAATACGGCTGACAATTAAGCCAATTTCGTCGCAATGTCCGGCAAGCAGTACCTTGAACGGAGCGTCAGGATTAAGAATTCCGATTGCATTACCCGCCATATCTGTGCGAATTGCATGTGCATGAGGCTGGACATAATCCAACCACTTGCGCTGCAGCATCCATTCCTGTCCGGAAGGTGAGGGAGTGGATAAAAGTTCTAACAAAAATTGTTTGGCTTGACTGTCCATAACGTGTAAGTTCCTTTCCATTCATCTTGTAGGAATCCGGGTTACTGATGGCTGGAATGAACAAGATGCAATCTGCTATAAATGCCTCCGGCAGCAACCAGCTCCTGATGCCTGCCCTGCTCTGCGATTCCACTTTCATTCACAACTACAATCCGATCCGCATTCCTGATCGTCGTTAACCGATGGGCAATGACCAAGGTTGTCCTGCCGACAGATAATTCAGACAATGACTTCTGAATAGCCGCTTCGGTCTCTGTATCCAAGGCCGAGGTCGCTTCATCCAGAATAAGAATCGGGGGATTCTTCAAGAACATTCTGGCGATGGACAATCGCTGCTTCTGCCCGCCCGATAGCTTGACACCGCGTTCGCCAATAATCGTCGATAATCCGTCAGGAAGATTGCGGATAAACTCATCCAGCGAAGCTCTTCTCGCCGCCTCCCAGATCTGGTCTTCCTTAGCGTTCAAGTCTCCATAAGCAATATTCTCGCGAATCGTACCGGAGAACAGGAATACATCCTGCTGTACAATCCCAATATGCTTACGCAGAGACTGCAGCTTGATTTGACGAATGTCCCTTCCATCCACCGTAATTCTGCCTTCGTTCACATCATAGAATCTTGGCAGCAAGCTGCAAATGGTTGTTTTGCCCGCACCAGAGGGACCGACAAAAGCAACTGTTTCTCCGGCCCGAATGGTCAGATTAATATTTTGCAAAATATCTCGGTTAGGCTCATATCCGAATGTAACCCCTTCGAAGCGAATATCGCCTTTTACCTGCTCCACATGAACCGCATCTGATGCATCTGCTATATCCGGCTCCGTATCCAGAATCTCGATATATCGCTTGAATCCTGCAATCCCTTTGGGGTAGCTCTCAATGACTGAGTTGATTTTCTCAATTGGCCTGAAGAAGATGTTGGAGAGCAGCAGAAAGGCCATGAATTCTCCCATATCCAGCTTTCCTTTTATGAAGAACCAAGCTCCGCAAATCATCACAAACACGGTTATCAAACGCATCATCATATAACTTACAGAAATACTTTTAGCCATCGTTTTATAAGCAAGAAGCTTTGTTTTTCGAAAATTTTGATTGTCGATCGCGAACAGCTTTTTCTCGTGGCTCTCATTAGCAAAAGATTGAACGACACGAATACCGCCAACATTGTCCTCGATCCTTGCATTAAAGTTGCCTACGTCCCCAAAAAGCCGCCTGTAAGTGGTAGTCATTCTTCTCCCGAAAAAAATAATCATCCACGCCATCAGCGGAATAATAACAAAAGTCATCAAAGCAAGCTCTAAATTAATATAAGCCATTAGCGTAAATGCACCAGCAAGTGTCATTATGGCAATAAATACATCCTCCGGTCCGTGATGAGCAACCTCTCCGATGTCATTCAGATCATTCGTGATTCTGCCGATCAGATGGCCTGTCTTGTGATTATCAAAGAACCGGAAGGACAGCTTCTGAATATGCTCGAACATTTTGCGCCGCATATCCGTCTCGATATTAATCCCAAGCATATGTCCCCAGTAGGTTACAACATAGTTCAAGGCCGTATTCAGCGCGTAGATCGCTAGCAGGGCGACACAGGCCAGTACAATTAACGGCCAATTCTCTCCAGGCAGCAGATCGTCAATAAATTTGCTTACCGCAAGCGGGAATGCCAGTTCCAACAAACCTGCAATAACGGCGCAGGAGAAATCCAATACGAAAAGACCTTTATAAGGCCTATAATAGGCGAAAAATCGACGAAGCACTTCTGATCACTCTTTTCTATCTTGTTTACATTCATGGTTGTTGTCACTTATTATTGCCTTTATTCCAATCCTTGTAATAAGGGCTTTTGATAAACTTCTCAATAGCTTCCGACCTTGTCTCCACGCCTAGCTTATCATAAATTCTACGTTGATAATTATCAATGGACCGTTTGCTGATATGAATACGTTCCCCGATTTGCTCCAGTGTCGCTCCCTTGATAATCATACTCATAATAGTAACTTCATCTTCCGTCAGCATTGGATCCTGATTGACACCAGTCAGCCTTAACTTGTGCATGGCGGACTTCGGAATTACAATATGGTTCTCAAGAATACAACCAATCATGTTCTTGATTGCTGCTCTGGTCGTACCTTTGGAGATAATGGCACTCACCTGGAGCTCGAGAAAATTATTGATCATATCCGTAACATCAACGCCAGTGAATATTACAATATGAATATCCGGGTACTTCAGCTTGATTTGGCGCGCAAGGTCAGTCCCAACCTGATCAGGTAGCTGGTAGTCGAGAAAGACCATATTCGGCTGATGAAGCTCCATTAATTCCATGCAGCTCTTCCCGTTATAGGCAATGTCCATGACCTGAACACCCTCAATTTGATCCAATACCTGTTTGGTCGCTTCAGCCATTAAGGGATGGTCGTCAACAACAATAACGCTTATCGGTTTCTTCATGCCGTCAGACCTTCTTTCAATGGGAACGTCGCCCGGAATTTATAACCATTGCCTCGACTCGTCTCCAGCTCATACTGTCCATTCAGTGATAGTATACGACTCTTCATTTGCTCAACGCCGATTCCTGAAGAGCCGATCTCTCCATCCAGCGCGGTCTGTTCCTGCTCGTACCCGATTCCGTCATCTTCATAATCAAAATAAATATGAGAAAGACTAGCCTTAATCTGGATACGAATGCGTTTGGCGTTCGAATGCTTCTTGGCATTGTTGATTAATTCCTGAGCAATCCGAAACAGATGCCGTTTCGTTTCCAGATCGGTTTTCTCGATGATCGCAGTTTGATTTGAATAGAACTCAATGTTGAAGGAGCTTATCGCTTTCTCGAATCTAACCAGCTTCTCCAAGGTTGGAATCAACCCGATTTCTCTTAGTAAATAAGGATGCAGCTCGAAGCAGCTCTGACGCAAGTTGGAGTTAATAACATCAATGTAATCAATCATACTCTTCATCTGAATGAGATCGTCATCCTGGTATGCATATTTCTCAAGCAGGGTATGTAACCGATCCTTCAGGAAGAACAGATCCTGCATCGTTGTATCGTGGAGATCAGTCGCAATTCTGACCCTCTCCTTCTCCTGCAGTTCGAACATTAGTTTGCGGAACCACATGAAATCTCTGGCCGCCTGCTCGTCCGGAATTTGGGAGGCAAGCTGCTGCAGCTTGGTCGTCAGCTTACGTACGAGATGGATATTCTCCAAACATACCGACAGGTAGGTTATGATGAGCTGAAGCCACTGCGTCTCCTCTAATCCTAATAATGTATTCGTTTTCTTACGCGTGATAATCAAATAACTGGTAAATTCCTCATGACGGTTAATCTCAAAGAAGTTGTAGTCACTATTATGTTCTATGGTACCTTGTTCAATGAGCTGTTGTACTTCTTTCTTGTCGATTCTTCCTTCACTTATAATTTCAGCTGAGTCCTTATATTGAAAAACAATGGCGCCGCCTCGCACCTGCAAGGAATTCACAATATCTAACAGAAAAATTTCCTTTAGCTGCCTAAAGCTTGAGATAGAACCAAGATTTCTTGCTATTTTCCTGAGCGCTACCTGGAGCTGATGCTTGCGTGGGAATATAGCAGGCTCCAACATCGTCGTAAAATACTCCAGTGAATACAAGATGTGAGCCAAGATCAGGACAAATAGTATAAACTCGATGAACATTTTATCCACAGTTAAATCATTAGGGGCGAGCAATCCTGTAAGCAATACCATTGTAGCACTTGGAAGGATAGAAATGATAACCGTAAAAGCAATTCTTCTTAGAATCAAGTCAATATCGTACAGCTTGCGGGTCATGATCAGATAGGCAAAGGAAAGCGGGAAGAACAGAACACACCAGCCTGATATAAGCGGGTCTCCCCACTGTGTTTGAAATAATACGACCGGAATTAACAATAAACAGACCATCGGAGCAAAGGAAATGATTAATGAGACCCAGATAATTTTGATGATGATTGCCGCAAAAGACTTCTCTTTCCTGTGTCTAATATACAATCTCAACAACAGCCAAAAACTGAGGCTGAGTCCTGTTATAAAGACCAGGATCACTCCAAATGTCCCATAATAATTAATTTGATATATAAAAGAAAGGTTCGAATAATACACACAAGATAATACAGTCCAGGCTATGATCGGCCAATATAAGTACTTTACATGTTTAGAGGAAAGCTTAATATTGCCCTTCTCTTGAAAAAACACGATCAGAAAATGATAAAATAATACGGCCAACAGCATAACACATATCCCGATTAGCTGTTTGCCTAACGCATCTCCGCGAATGGAAGCCACCAGACTCATAAATGTGGTTCCGATCGTTGCAAATACTAACGCGAGGTACATCGCTGATTTGGAATGATACATTTTTCTATACAGCACTGCTGCTAATACAAAGCAGAGAATTTCTCCCGCCAAAGCCAGCACATCATAGGGGGATGAGTTCTTGATGCCTTCAGTGGTGACTTCAAACTGTTGACCTTCCCTTGACAGCACGATCTTGTCCGATTGTTCAATCATTCTCCATCTATGAATTGATGCAAACTCACCAGGACTGGAGCCATCCACGCTGATGACCTGATCTCCTGCTTGGAGACCCAATTCTGCTGCAACGCTTCTCTTCTCGAATTTGCTGATCGTCCAATGATTTTCTTCTGTCAGTACTACACTTATACCGCTAGGAGGATAGTTGAATACGATGTAAATAAACCAGATTTGAATAAACATTCCCGCAATTAACGAAATAGTGAGAAATTTTTTTCTATTCACACTAATTCCCCCTTCCTTCGACTCATTGATTGGATTACAATATAGTTAACCTGCTAAAGAAACGAGGTGATAACATGATTGCAACGGTGTCTTGGTCCTCTGAGCTACATACGATTGTGAAGAATCTTAAGAAAATGGACAACTCCAAAATGGAAGTATCGCTGGAAAGTAAACTCTCATCCTTGTCTGCTGCTGAACAGAAAGCAATATCAACGAGGTTTACCAAAAGTGCATCTGTTCAAGCATTAGAAGATCCTATTCCTTGGATGTAACTCTGTCAACATTTTAACAATAAAAAAAGAGCTTGTATATCGGGTATTGAATTCTACCACGTATATATGCTCTTTTTTTTGCATCAAAAACATGCAACATGTTGCACGTAATGTTTGCCTCGCGTTGAACTATAAATGTGCTGTCTCCTGATCTATTTCATACTATGATAAAGGTGGAACAGACCAGAAAGCGAGGAATACTAATGCAGCCTAAACTCCAAACGAATAAGGTCAATTTATCATCGCTTGAAGGTGAAAATATTCTCTCGATCGCTATCAGAACAGAATTGCATCTAAACAAAAGCAGAATGCACCTTCTTATGGACTTCAATAACAATCACGATTTTATCAAAGAATTATCTAAGAACATAACACATAGAATGCAAAATTTGCAGCAAATAACAGATGGCATCATTGGAGCAGACCATCCATCAGGAGCTGAATAGTTCCCCATTGAAACCTATGATAATGAGGCTATCCCAGGTCAAAAAGACTTGAGGGACAGCCTTTTTTTGATCTCTACTCCCTGTACATTCCTTCCTCATTTTGGCCGGTTGGCGACTAAACAAATGTAAACACAAACCGGGCCTTCATCTGTCTTACTGGACGAATCCAGTGAAAATCAAGCGCGTATACTTCCACTGGCTCGCCCATGTGTGCAAGGTGCACAAGCGGCACTATACGGAGCTCCATCTCATCGGCAGGATAAACTATTTTCAGTCGGACATTGGAAGACGGACTGCTCTCCTCCGGGTCCAGCAACACGATGCCATGCCCCTGTAGAGTCGGAGCGGTTAACGATATGAAGCGCTCCACTAACGAGTCAGGCGGAGTGGAGAAGCTGAAGGTGTCCTCAAGCAGCAATTCCGGCAGCCCTGACTTCTTCCAGGTGAAGGACCGCTCGAGCTGCTCCAGATCAAGACTCCCGTATGCACGAGACAGCTCTATTACAAAATGATCAGCCTCTGCCCCCGTCACTGACTTGACAACCTCGGCTCTTCGATCGTAGCCTTGCAATTGGTGCAAGCCATTCAGGATCGGAACCGAGTGTCCTTGTGAACCATTGCATAGGATGCTGTAACGGCCCTCCCGAAAGTAACTTTTGGTATACAGGCCGCTGCCCAGATCGGCTAAGAAAGAGGTCCCTCCGCCATACAGGATGAAATGCCCCACATCGTTATGGTTATGAGGCTCATCATTGTGTCCTCCCTTGGCAGCGAATGCGAATCGCTCCATTTGCCTAGTCCCATGACCAGTCTCAGCCTCACATCGGGAAATGAGCCACTCCGCATCATCCAGGTAAATCGAAGTAAGCGGCCATGGTTCCCCCTGCCCCGCCTCGGGGCGAAACCAGAACAGGTTGCGCACACCGGGAGCAAAACGTCCACAGTGGTCTTCTGCGTAGGCGGACCTGAGCCGCGACTCAGGCACAGGCAAGTCTGGATAATAGCCGCCTAAGAAATGGGCGAGTCCCAGGAACAATCCCGCTTCAGGTGCCGAGTCGGAGAAGTTAACAACCTTCCGGCCTTCGAGGAAACAAGCCAATGGGAATCTTGCAATCGCATGTACCTTCTCATCCGCAAGCAGATCAATCGCACCGCCAGTACGCTGATAGAGCAGATCTGCGAAATAAGTATAATAACCGAAGCCGTATTGCCAATAGCCATAGCCTTCCCGACAAGCGCCGTCGTCTTCATAGCCCTGGAGGAAACAATCCAGCACAGGAAAAACACGCAGCAATACATCCGCTAACTCCTCTGGGTTGTCTTCCAGCATATAAATAGCCGCTGAGCCTATCGAGCCTGCGCATACTGAAGCCCAATTATGGGTTGAGGTTTCCCAGCTGAACATGCCTGGCCGCTGCGCGGCAAACGGAAATAATACGCGTCGGAATACTTCGTCCGCGATCCGCTTCCGGATAGCTGTCGGCAAGTAATCCTCCAGCAAGCGTGAAATTTCGCTTAATGCAAATCCGGTCTCAGCAGAGAACAGATCAATGGCAACCTCATCTGCTGGAGTATTTAGTGATTTGCGCACAACGACACCGGTTTCTGCCGTTCCGCTGAGGTGGGCTGGCAAGCACCAGGTGAACTCATTGCAGATCGCCCACAATATTTCCTGCAGAGCCTCCATATAAGCGCTGTTGTCGGGATCAAGCCAGACCGCTATCGCTAGCCCCATTACTCTTTTGCGTCTGGCGAAATATGGCTGCTCGTATTCCAATCTCGTACCCGTTTCTTCGAAAAGACGGAACAGCGAATAGGGCAAGTCCGGAATGGGCTCCTGCAAAAGGTGGATAACCTCGTCTTGAATTTCTTCGATTAGTGCTCTATATGCAGGTTCATTCACAATTTCATTGCGTTTCTCCTCAGGTGTTGTCTTAGATATCAAATACTGACGAGGCAAAGCTCCCTGTTCACCATTTGTGAGTGCTGCCAGTATTTCTGCACGTCCTATCATCATAGCCAACTCTAAACACCTCTTCCTTACGTTCATCATCCTATCCTTTATGGCTCCGGTATTCGACTGGTGTAACCCCAGCATGGGTCTTGAACAGCTTGATGAAATAGCTCTGATTATCATAACCGAGCATTTCGGATATTTTACCGATGGAATGGTTCGTCTGGTCCAGCAGCTCCTTGGCACGGTTCAGCTTCATATGGGTCACATAATCGATGAACGTACGCCCGGTCTCCTTCTTGAATAATCGGCTGAAATAACTGTTATTCAGGTGCAGATGCTCCGCCATCTCCTCAAGCCCAATTCGCTTATCCAAGTGTAAAGACACATACTCCATAGCCTCAACCACTTCACTGCGCCGAACGTGACCGCTTATCTCCTCTGTTGAAGTCATCGCGGACTGAAAGTAATCAATCAACCAATCGTTCAGCTCGTCCAAAGAATCCATCTCGAGAATCTCATCATGAAGAATATCAACCGTATAAGCAGGGCGAAAATATTGCAGAGATTGCAGCTTGATTCTTAAGTCGAGCAGAAGCTTAAGCACCCAATCCCGCACCTGCTCAGGAGGAAATCGTTTCTCTCTCACGAAACTTGTAAGCTCATACACTGCCGGCTCCAAACGCTCCAGCTGTTTGCCGATGAGGATCGTTCTGAACGTTTCATTCGTCTGTTCATATTTAGCAAAAATATCCTCAGTTCCAAAAGCCATATGTTCCTGCTTCATAATCGTCCCCGAAGGCAGATAGAAACGCTGTCGTTTATAATCCAGAAGCCGGTTCAATTCTGCTTTGATTTCCTCAGGAGTTTGCCCAATCCGTCCTAATACGAAGGACATGGTGATCTTGAGCGTTCTGCGGACAGCAGTCTGGATCGCCTGGGCCAAGTCAGTCGCGGCTTGAAAGGGATTCAGCTTCAGGCTGGCTTTATGAGGCATTAACACAAAATAAGCCTTCGAGCTGTAAGCAAAATGAATGGATTCAGACGTATGCGCAGCCGCAACCTCCCCGATCACATTGGATAAGGCGAATCGCAGCGTCTCATCCGACACGAATCGTTTCTTTACCTCACGATATCTTTCAATGTAGGCCATCATCGTCATGCTTGATTTGTCTTCGAGATGCAATCCTACTGCTTCAGCCTCCTTGCGCCAATGATCGGAATCCAGAATAGGCTGATGAATCGTACTGCGGATGAATTTCTCCTTGACCGCCTCCAGGCTGCGATTCACTCGGTGCTCTAATTGGCTCTGCTGATGACTGACCCGCTGCTCCTGCTCCAGCCCATCCTTGAATTGTCCAAGCAATACGGTCAGAACGTCGGGATCCAGCGTTTCTTTCACCACATAATCCTGCACATTCAACTTGATCGCCTGCTGCGCGTAATGAAATTCGCTATGGCAGGACAAAATAACGACCCGTAAATCCGGTTTCAGCTCCTTCAGTCGTTTGATTAACTCAAGACCGTCCATCTTAGGCATCCCGATGTCGGTAATGAGAATGTCAGGCATCCGCTTAAGCGCTCCCTCGTAGGCATTG
>JARBUQ010000091.1 GCA_029239545.1 Paenibacillus sp. | reverse complement strand
TACCCCAGAATCTTATACGTTAAATAAGACCATAAAAAAGAAGGCGAATCAGATTCGCCTTCCGCATTTGTTAACGGGTTGCCCCCGATACTCATTTATTTCATATCCTGTACTTTCTCCCGGTGTAGAAACCTTCTCGAAAACTTAAGCACTGTGCTTATTGTGAACCGAATAAGACTATCTGCTCCATACGCAGTCGCAATGGCGAGGAATGGTATTGCAGGCGCCTTGTATCTGTACATCCCGTCGATGAAGAAGGTAATGCAAAAAATAAACACGGCCAAAATAATGAGCCAAACGATGGAAACCTTGCGGAACACACCGTTAACGAACGCAGAGATCGTTCCGACCCCGAACAGAAACCAGGGCAGCATGTTCCAGAAAAACTTTTTGAGCCCGATTATGTTCGTTAAGTCGATTCTCCAAACCCACATTCCGAGAAAGGCGAAGGTCCTTCGTCCATACAAAATCAAGATATCATCCCAATTGTTGATCAGAAAGCTAAGAATTAAACTGTTAAATATATTGATCGTATAGTCTGGCCTGAAGAAGTGATCATGCGGTGTAGGGTGATCGTAGATCCAGCCCTTGGCATAAACATTGTACAGCACCATCTTGGCATTGAATTGTATGGAATGGATAAAGGGAGTAAGCTTGTCGCCTACGAGAATGTAAGTGAATACTGCGAATCCAACCGCGATAACTCCGCCTACCGCATATTTATGCTTCTTAATAAAATCAACTATTTTCCGGCGGTCGAGCCTGAAGAGATAATAGACCAATATGAAGAGCAAAGTCAGAAGACCCGTTGGACGGAAGACACACAGGTATAACGCTGTAAGAATGAAGAGCACCTTATATACTCTTTTATCCGATTCCAGGCTCTTCAGAAGGAAGTACACACACAGCAGGAGAAGGCTGATGAAGAAGCTGTCCGTAAGAATATATGTAGACCATAAAGTGATTTCCCACGCATAGGCATAAAGCAGGGAGGCTATGATGGCAGTCGTTTTGTTGAACAGCATTCGGGAAATTTTGAACACCAGGATCACACAAAGACTGGCAACAACGGTCTGAACGAATAAGATCGCAACCGGATCCTTGAAAATGGCGAGCAGCGAAGCTAGCAACATATTATAACCAAAATATAAAATATCATTCATGTGCAAGCTAAGCTTAAAATCGGCTAGTAGTGAACGTGCATAAGTGAGATACCATTGACTGTCGAGAGAATCAGGAAACCCTTTGCCCGAATTCTTAAGAAAGAAAAAATAGCGCAGTCTCACCCAAAGGGAGAATGATATAAGAGGAATTAAATAAAAAATATCAAATTTCTTACATATTTGAAGTAGCCGATACATGTTCATTACCCCAAGTTCCAATGTTAGATTGTATAGGACTAAAGCAGGATTCTTACCTACTATATCAAATGAATAAACAACTGACAATCCTTAAAATTAACTTAAGTTGTTAGTTGACTAAGGGTGGATCAAGCTTTGTTAATAAATTGTTCGGTGCGCTCTAGAACCCGGCCTTCGCCAACGACAACGAGGCAGTCATTTTCTCTAAGAACGACATGAGGACCCGGTGAAATAGACACTTCCTTGTCCCGGCGGAGCGCTACAATGGTTGCTCCGGTGTTTTGCCAGATTTGAAGATTGGCGATCGTCTTCCCGATGGCAGAAGAATGTTCCCGAACCTTGATTTCCACAGGGTGATAAGGCTTAAGATTTTGCAAACGGTCAGATGCATGGATAATCTCAGAGATGAGGGCTTCGAATTTGCTATCGACTTCCTTTTTTTGAACCATAAGCTGCTGGAGGTCCAACTTAAGGGAGTATACCGACTCCAGGTATTTGTTGCGATGGATATAGGAGGAAGCCAACTCATCGGAGACGATTGTAATTTCCTTGCCTTGTGAGACCGAAACAATATTCTCATTCTTCAATAGGCTGACAGCTTTGCGGATTGTTTCAGGTGAAACATGGTATTGACTGGCCAACAGAGAGCGACCGGAAATTTTGCTCTCCACTGGAAACTCCCCTTTAACGACTCTGTGTGCGATATCAAGCGCTATAGACTTGTAACCGGTAATTTCTGGCATATTCTAATCTTGCCCCCGTTTATGTGTATTCATATAGATTGAAGTTATACTGTGCCTGCCAAGCTAGTATATCACCTATTTACAGGTTTCTGAAGTGATCTGGTTATCGGTTGCTTTTTATTCAGGGCATTCTTAATATTTTCAATATTGTCTGATTAATAGGGGCTTGATATGATAGCAGTTAAGCTTTAGCAGGAGGGAGAGAATGCATTGAATTTGTCGATGAGACAAGCGGCTGCCCTGCTCGCATTGTTGTTTGTCTGCATATACGTATACATTACACATAACGGGTCTGATCAGGATCCGTTCCTTATTACAGATTACAGCAGACTTCATCCGGTGAAGGTAGAACGTACTGTCCGGGGTCAGGAAGAGCAGCAATTGGTTGCCCTGGTTAAGGAAGCCGGGAAGAAGAATCTGAAGATCTCAATCGCAGGTCAACGCCATAGTCAGGGAGGTCATACTTATTACAAAGATGGGATAGTGGTAGACATGACTTCCTTTCAGCGTATTCTATCCTTCGATCCGATGCAGAAGACGATTCGTGTCCAGGCTGGAGCCACATGGAGAGATATTCAGGATTACGTAAATGCCTACGGGCTATCTGTCAAGACGATGCAGTCTCAAAATGTTTTTACAGTCGGAGGTTCAATTAGCATCAATGCGCATGGAAGAGATATTCGGAATGGCTCCATGATCAAAAGTGTCGAATCGTTCCGGCTCTTGATGGCAGATGGCCAGATCAGGCAAGTAAGCCGTGTCGAGAATGCGGATTTATTTCCATTGGTGCTTGGTGGGTTCGGTTTGTTCGGTATTATTATGGATGTTACATTGTCATTAACCGAGGATGAAGTCTACAGCGTGTCGATGGATGACATGAGCGTGGAAACCTACAGCCAGTATTTTTACGATCAGGTCTTGAGCGATCCCGAAATACGAATGCATATTGCCCGCATATCCGTTGCCCCAGACAGCTTCCTTAAGGAGATGTACGCACTGAATTATTCCGTGGATCCGTCAGCACAGCTTTCAGAATATAATCAGCTTTCCACCCGCGAGCGAGGAGTATGGATAAGTAAGCTGCTCTTCAATCTCAACCGCTCCTTCGACTGGGGCAAAAATGCTTTTTGGAAGCTGCAGCACCATCACTTTTCCGGCAAGGATGAAGGGGATCGAATCAGCAGGAATAATGCTATGCGCTCGGATTCTGCCTTTATGGAATATAGAGCGGCTGGGCGAAATGATTTATTGCAGGAATATTTTGTGCCGGTGAAAGAATTTACAGGTTTCATTAACAGTCTGAGGACGCTGCTGAGGAAAGAAGAACTGGAGCTTCTGAATATAACGGTTCGTTATGTCAATGAAGACAAGGAATCGGTTCTGTCTTACGCCCAGGAGGATATGTTTGCGCTTGTGCTTCTGTTCAATATGCCGTTGTCCGCCGAGGGGCAAGCAAGAAGTAAGCAAAGCATCCAGAGCATTCTGGATCAGCTTATCATTCATAGAGGAACCTACTACTTACCCTATGCGCCCTTCCCAAGCGTGGAGCAATTTCGAACGGTGTATCCCAGGTACAACGATCTAATCGACAGTAAGCTGAAGTATGATCCTAAGCAGTTATTTTACAACTATTTTTATGAGCAATATTTAGGGGAGGGGCCCATATCGCAATGAATCTCAAATGGCTTATCAGGTCTCAGAGCTTATTCACACTCGCAGCAGGCATGATCTACCCCTACTACTTGTTATTCCTGAAAAATCTCGGCAACAGCTATTCCAAGTACGGCTTGGCCTTTGCGGTGTTCACTGTTAGCTCTGCAGTTGTTTCCCAGTGGATTGCACCCAAATTGGATCAAAATGGTCGTATTATCCTGATGTGGAGCTCTATTGGGATGATGGCGGCTATGCTGAGCTTTCCTTGGGTTGCTTCGTATGTGTGGGTCATTGTGCTGCAGCTTGTGATGGGCGCTTGCAGTGCCATGCAGAGGATGAGCGAACGATTGCTGATCGCAGATCATACAGAACGCGGAGCTCGAGGGGAAGCGATAGGAGCTTACCAGTTCTGGACGTCGGTGGCCTCCGGGTTCGCTGTCATAGTCGGCGGTTACTTGATTGACTGGCTCACAATTGACGCCTTGTTCTATGCGAGCGCTCTGCTGTATGGGACAAGCGCCTTGCTGGTGTGGAGAAGAAGGGCGGTATAGGGAAATGTATAGCTAGGATTAATAATCTTTTCTCTGGAAGAAGCCGATCCGGATATGATAAGGTGTATGGGATGAATAGAGGGACGCTGATCCCGCAGACCAGAGGTGCAACATGAATAAAGAGCTTAAAGGTTTACAATCACTCGAATCCGATTCCGTGAGCAAGGTGTTTTTCCGTTATTTGATCCCGTCCTTGATCGGTATGGTGATGATGTCTGTCAACGTAGTCATTGATGGAATCTTTGTTGGACAGCGGTTAGGCTCTGTTGCGCTGGCTGGAGTCAATGTAGCTTTCCCGGTATTCACCATCTATATAGCTCTCTCGCTGTGGATTGGAATCGGTGGAGCTACGCTGTACTCCAAGGCGCTTGGCGCCAAAGAGGTTGCCCAATCCCAGTCCATTTTCACACACTCACTCGTTCTCATCTTCAGCTCCACTCTTGTTATTGCCTGTATTGCTTTTCTGTTCCGTGAGCAATTAGCCGTATTCCTGGGTGCTAATGATGAGACGATGGCTTACACGATGGAATATATGAACGTGTTATTTACATGCGGTTTTGTTGTAACGGTTCATAGCGCATTCAATGTGTTCGTCAGAAACGACAGAAACCCTAATTTATCTATGATGTCCATGCTTGTCGTCGCCATTAGCAATATCGTGTTAAATTATATATTTCTGTTCGTGCTGGACTTTGGAGTTTCGGGCTCGGCATGGGGACTGATTTTAGCTTTTGCTTTGGGAACGCTTGTGCTGTTTACGCATTTTTTTCGAAAAGAAAGCACGCTTCGGTTCACCAAACCACGGTATTCCTGGAAGCTGACTAGAGATACATTAACGATTGGGTTTCCGAGCTTTATTGCCGAATTAGGCATTGCAGTATTTACAGCAGGGTACAATATTGCAATGGTCCGCTGGGCTGGTACGGTAGGCGTGTCCGCATTCTCCATCCTGAATTATGTACACAGTGTGATGCTCCTGATGTTCCTTGGAATGGGTGCCGCTATTCAACCGTTGATCAGCTTTTACCGTGGTGCCAAGAATCGTGCCCGTGAGAGAGAGACGATGCGAATTGCCATCATAACGGCGGTTGTTACCGGGGCAGTGGTTCTGGTGATCGGTCTTTTGTTCGCAGATGTTATAGTGTCTGTTTTCGGGGACTTCTCAGAAGATGTACGTAAGCTGGCAGTAAAAGGGATTGGACTGTTCTTCACCGCCTATCTGTTTATGGGAGTCAATTTTGTTATGATGACGTATTTCCAAGTGACAGATCAAGTTAGAATGGCCATCTGGATTACAATTGCAAGAGAAATGCTCCTCATGGTTGTATTCCTGCTCACATTGCCTCACTTCTGGGGAACAAACGGTGTTTGGCTGGCTATCCCTTTGTCGGAATTCCTTGTAGTCATCACGGTTTATTTGTATATCAGGAATCAGAAGAAGCAGCCGAGTATGTTAACGAGCTAAAGGGTTGCATAACTGGACGATTTGTGAAAAAGATCAATAACAAACAAACCCATCCGGAATTATTCCATGGGGTTCGTTGTTGTAACCTTCTTAGGCTGGGGTTACAGCTTGAATCTGTGGGCGAGATCTTGCATCTGTGCAGACATAGCTTGGAGTGAATCTGCAGAGGCACTGATTTCCTCCATGGCGGCAATCTGCTCTTCAGTTGAAGCCGATATCGTCTGTGTCAATTCATTCGACTTGCCTGCCATACGCTCCATCTCCTGCAGAGAGGCTGCTATTTGCTGGGCGCTGGCCGACATTTCCTCAGCGGCGCCGGATGCTTCCTGGACCTGGTTCACTACACTCTGTGTTGCTGTAAGAATAAGGGAGAAGGCTTCGCCTGTCCGGCGAATGGCTTTCACGCCTTCCGTAACCTCCTGCTCGCCCTTGTCCATCCTCGTGACGGCTGATTCAATGTCTATCTGAATCGACTCAATCAGCTCGGATACCTGCCCGGCAGAGGTGTTAGAGCGTTCAGCGAGCTTTTTGACTTCGTTGGCTACAACAGCAAAACCTTTTCCTTGTTCTCCGGCGCGTGCCGCTTCAATGGAAGCATTCAAAGCCAACAGATTAGTTTGTTGGGAGATCTCGGTAATCACTTGAACGATCTCGCCGATCTGCTTGGATCGTTCCTCCAGCTTTTGAATAATGCTGGAAAGATCGGCTACTGTGTCGCTTACTGCATTTATTTGTTCAGTGGACCGTGTTATGAGCAGATTGCCCTGTTGTGCTTGCTCCTGTGCAGTGACGGAAGCATCATAAGCGTTCGAGGAAGTGCTAGCGATCAGTTGGATCCCAATGGCCATTTCTTCCATGGCTCGTGAGCTTTCTTGCACACTATTGACCTGAACTTCGTTGGATACAGCGGCATCCTGCGCCGCTTCAGCAATTTGGCTGCTAGCATTGGCCGTCTCAGAGGTGGCTGCGGACAATTGGTAGGAGGCAGCAGACAGCGAGTCCGAGCTGCTCAGCAGACCGGAAGCCAGCTGCTTTAGATTCGTATACATCGTTTCAAAGGATACAGCCAGTTCTCCGATCTCGTCCTTATTTCGCACGGTCAAGTCGGCATGGCTTAAATCTCCGGTCGCGAATTGCTTGGCCTGTCGGGCAAGACGAGTTATCGGTCTGGAGATATGCATCGAGAACAAGGTAAGAATAAGCGTGCCCAGCACCCAGCAAATAATGAGAGTTGTTATGATCGTTTTTAGAATGGTTGTTTGTCCGCCGTTGTAATCCTCATAATAGGAGCCGGCACATATAATCCAGCCCCAGGCAGGACTCATCTTAGAGAAGGTGATCTTTGGCGCCTCTTCTGTGGAATTAGGCAGCGGCCAGTCGTAGATCGTAAATCCGCCGCCGGCCTGGCCTTTTGCTATCATATCCTTGATATAGAAAAATCCATCGCTTGTTTGTTTATCAATAATGTTCTGTCCCTCGATGAAAGGATGCGCAAGCTCGTCACCCTTGTCATTCATAACAAAAAAGTAGCCATTCGGTCCCAAATCAATGTTAGGGTTAATCGGACGTTTCCCGTCCTTTAGCGTTCCCAAAAGCATTTCTTTGACCTTTTCTTGAGCATCCTTCTCACTGATAATGCCTTTCTTAACCGACTCTTCAAAAGAAACGGTCCATTCAATCGCCATCTCGACGGAATTTCGCAAGTTTTTTTCGATGAGCTCATTATTTTCGTCTGAAGAGACTTGATACACAATAGTACCAAGCACGGCAACAGGCACAAGGAGCAGAAGCAGGCAGGTCATCATCAGCTTTTTACGAATTGTCAGTGTCCATAAACGTCCAGTATTTTTACTCATAGTCTCACTCCAAGCCAAATTTTAGTAGAAATCAGATCAGTCAATGTCTACTTAATTCGACTCGCTTCGACAGAATCCTGTGGTCATATAGGTCTGAAGTTGCGAACATTAGGTGAATTTTATGTTAATTTGCCTTGAATAACTTTGAATAACAATTGCGTAGAGCTGAATAATCAACAAAACCTCCGAAGCAGATGCTCCAAAGGTTTTGTTTTGTAGGCGTCGTTAACGATAGGGATATGTGTATTTCAGCTCTTCGTCGAAAGTGATGTAGTCGAGATTAACCATGAGCAGAAGATAACGCATCCCAGTAGTTGGATCGCTCACAATAATATGATCCCGGCCAGCCGCCTCGATCTTACCTTTGAATATTTTGGCATTCCATTCCTTGTTGTTCTCATAGGTCATATACAAGGTTGCCATTTTCCCCAGGTTCAAACGCAGAATGTTCTCAATGAAAGATTCTTCAACTGGAAGCATGCCTGGTGGCGATTGAGGCGGTTTGGCAGGAGCTCCGGGAATAAACGTTCCACTTGGGGCAAGAGGCCCCCCTGCTGTCGGATACTGAGCCTGAGCCTGAGCTTGATACATAGGATACATAGTTTGGGGATTAGAAGTCCCCCGGTAAGTGTTATAACAGGGCATAATGTATAAATACCTCCTC
The DNA here is from genome assembly GCA_029239545.1 of Paenibacillus sp. GTDB lineage: Bacteria > Bacillota > Bacilli > Paenibacillales > NBRC-103111 > Paenibacillus_AA. The sequence goes on along the minus strand of JARBUQ010000091.1, from coordinate 2,339 downwards.
TATGGATTAGAACTAATATGATGCAAGATTTTTGAAATCCAGACAGTTGCCTCTCACACGATTTACACCTACATTGCCGACATCAGCATGCCTTGTTCACCATCGCCTTCCGCTTCAGCACGCATAAGTCGGACCAGCGTTCTGACGTCTTCGGAATTTAGTTTTGATGACTGCCATGGTGTTCTTAGTCACTTCCCTTTCTGTAAGCTGTGCAAAGCTCTGGGCTGAAATCCACATAATCATCATATTGGGCTGCTAGTGAATTGGTGACAAATTTATTAAATAACCATAAAACACCGCAAAAAGTCAAAGTGTTCGACAATTTTATGAATTCGTATCCACTTTTATTGTAAAAAAGGAGGTGGGTTGTTATGATAATAAAGGTGCATTTCAAGAAAGTGTTTTAAGTATATGCTTTCGGAGTTATTACGCTTCGAAAAGTATTTAGGAGGATACAATAAATGGACAAACAGCTCCAAATGAATGGGACTTTAAGCGTAGACGATCAATCCTCGCTTGAGTCGCAAGAGCTGCTCGCTCCCGTTCGCAAAGCAACAATCAGAGACTATGTGAATCTGGCCAAGCCCGGCATTCTTTTCTCTAATCTGATAGCAGCATTCGGAGGCTATTGGGTAGCGTGGGGGGCATCAGGCGAAGCATTTGACCTTGTTAAGCTATTGTGTACGATGATAGGTACGGCGCTGGTTATGGCATCAGGCTGTGTACTGAACAACTATCTCGACCGTGATATGGATACGAAGATGAGCAGAACGAAGAAACGTGCTCTGCCAACAGGGGTTGTAACGCCTAATCAAGTCATGATCTATGGGATCGTGCTAGGTGTTGTTGGACTAGCCACTCTCGTGTTTTTCGCTAATCTGCTTGCAGCTCTTCTGGGAGTCATCGGATTATTCGTTTATGTGTGGATTTATACAGCCTGGTTGAAAAGAACTTCCACTTATAGCACTACGATCGGTGCGATCTCCGGGGCAATGCCTCCAGTAATCGGGTATTGCGCAGTCTCACAAGAACTCGATGCCGGTGCCTGGATTTTGTTCGGCATTCTTTTTCTCTGGCAGCCTCCTCATTTCTGGGCATTAGGCATGCGCCGCAAGGAGGAATATCGTGCAGCTGGTTATCCGCTTCTCCCAGTTGTTCATGGTAACTATATAACGAAGATCCACATGATGCGATTTCTCATTATGCTTGTACCCGTATCCCTTATGCTGTACATGTACCAATACGTTGGTGAGATCTACTTGCTGACGGCAACGATTCTTGGTCTTATATGGGTGTATTTGGGTCTGATCGGCTTCAAGGCCAAGGATGACGACGAATGGGCCAAGAAGATGTTCGTATATTCCATTAACTACTTGCCAATTTTGTTTATCGTAATGATTCTGGATACAATTCGAGTGTAAATTAATTTGTAGTCAAGCCCCATGGACGTTCATGGGCTTCTTTTTTTAACCGGAATATCACTTTAGGAATAAGCAAGGAGGAGTCAGGAATGCAGGAATTTATAACCAAGCACTGGTTCAAGGGTATTGCAGCTGCCGCTATAATTGCTATAGCCGCTGTGTTGATACTGAACACTTCCGGTGGGGGGAGCTCGAAGCTGCCCATTATCAAAAAGGCGACCGAATTCACATTGGAAAGCTCGGACGGTACGGAGGTCAGCCTTAAGGATTCAAATGGCAAAGTAAGGCTGGTATACTTCTTCTGGTCGACCTGCCCGGATATTTGTCAGCCTACGACTTATGAATTGTCCAAGGTGAAGCAGGAGCTGGAGAAGGAAGGGTTGATGGGGAAGGACGTGATGATGTATTCGATCTCGTTCGATCCGGAGAGAGATACGGCCAAGCAATTGCAGACCTATTCCACCAAGTTCCAGAAGGATACGACCAATTGGAAGTTTCTAAGGGGTGAGGAGAAGGCAATGAAGGATTTGGCGAATGCTTATGCGGTCAGTGTGCTTAAAGGTCCGGATGGCGCTTTCATACACACGAACTCCATAGCGTTATTGGACAGAGAAGGCAATATCCGCAAATATATCAGCTCCAAGGATGCGGGAGATATTATTGATTATAAGGAAGTCGTGCAGGTAGTCACCCAGTTAAGTAAGGCTAAATAGAAGCGAGGAATCCAGCGTGTCTTACTTTATATATATTTTGCTTAATAATGTAGTCCCACTCAGTCTAATGATTGCAGTGGGCGTTTTGCTGCAATTGATATTCAAGCTCGACATCCGTACTTTATCCAAGCTGAACTTTTATCTGTTCTCACCAAGCATTATGTTTCTCATGTTGTACGAGTCAGCGATATCGCTTGCTATCATG
>JARBUQ010000090.1 GCA_029239545.1 Paenibacillus sp. | reverse complement strand
GGAGCCCGCCTTCCTGCCCTCCCATGCTCCAAATTGAACTCCTTCGTCAGAGGACCGTTCGGAAGGACGGTTTTTCTTAGAGTTGAACCAGGCACACGAGCGGGAAAGTCGAGCTTGGAATCATTAATAATTTTACAAAGTGAGATTGACTAGTATAATTAGGATTGGATATTTAATGGAGGTGTGGATTGTGCTTCGTAGGGATGTTTTTTTTGAACAAAGATATAATCGTCTGCTTAAAGAAATACGCGAGGCCATTCAAGATGGAAGTCTGAAGCCGGAGGAGTATATTCTGCCGGAGAATACTCTAAGTGAACGGTATGAGCTGAGTCGGTTTTCCGTGAGGAAGGCATTGGCTCAATTGGTCCAGGATGGCTACATTGAGAAGGTTCCAGGAATCGGCAACCGTGTCAAGCTGCCCGGAATCAAACGAGCGGAAGAGACTATCAGTCTGACCTGGTTTGACTCTTCTTACGAGGTTCCGATTATCAAAGAAATCATCAAACAGTTCGAAAAGCTGCATCCGCACATCAAGGTGAATTTGATGCTTCTCCCGGAAGGCGACTATGTTGGCTATTTGAATCAATTGCTCGAGCTCGGCAGCGGACCGGATTTGTTCCATGTGTCGGATATGCATATTCGCGCGCTTGAGAGCTACGGCAAGCTGGACATGCTGAAGCGCTGCAAGCCAGACGGATTGGATCCGCTGGAGCATAGTTATCCCGTCGTATTTGACATGTTCAGAATTCGGGGAGAATTGAGAGCGGTACCTTTTGCTTTTTCTCCTGTGGTGACGGTTTGCAACGAGAAATTGTGGGCCGACTCGGGCGTAGATGCGACGAGACCGTTGGAGAATTGGCAGGATCTTGTTGATATTGCGCTACAGTGCACCAAGCGAGATAAGGATGGGATGATTGAACAATACGGATTTTGCTTCTCCACTATGATGCAGCGTTGGCAGATCTTCGTTCTGCAGAATGAAGGGCAGCTTGTCTCCAAGGGCGGTAAGAAGGCGACGTTCTCCAGCAAACGTTCTGTTGAAGCCCTGCAGTTCTGTGTCGACTTGATTTATAAACATAAGGTGTCCCCGGTATTCTCCGAAGGCATCCCGAAATTCGCGGAGAAGCTGTTCGCCGAAGGGAGTGCTGCCATGATACTTACCACTTATTATTATATGAATCAGTTTCGCGACCATAAAATTCAGTGGAAAGTGCTTCCGGCATTCGGTCAGAAAAGACCGGCTACTTTGTTGATGGGAAGTGGACTGGCCGTTAACAGCCGAAGTTCAAAAGCTCACTTGGCTGAACAATTGCTCGATTACATGACAGGAACAGAAGCTCAGACGCTGTTGAAGAGAAACGGCTGCACGATCCCGATGTTGAAATCCGTGGCAGAGGATGATGCCTTGCTCGACCCGCATATTCATCCGCATAATTACAACATGTTCCGCGACATTTTACCCTATGCCGTAACATTATGGGACATGGGTTTGAAGACTACACAGCTTGTGACGATGTCCAATGAGCTGCACTATGCTTGGGTGGGGATCAAGAAACCGCAGCAAGTATGCGAACAGATCGATGAGCTGCTGAACGAAGCGGTCTTGTCAGGGGGGTGAAAGAGGATATAAAAAGACAAATAAAAGACCTTGTGATATAGATTTCTTTGCTGTATATTTTAGTGGCATGAAAGCGTTTAATAATATATTTAGGCATACCTGTACGTACATGTTCGCATTAAGTATTTTCTCTATTTCAGATAAAAGGAGGAGTTTTTTGTATATACACGTACAAGTACGTACATGTGCGTACTTGTACGTTACAAAAATTATTTTTGTGTGAGACTTGATCCGTGGAAGTAAAATTTATTTTTCTAAAAGTGAGGGTGACAATTATGCGGCACAATAATCGCAGTAGATCTGGTCGAATCACATTTCGGCAAAATGTAAGCGCTATGCTTATTGTATGCTTGTTGATTGCTTTGTTTCCAGTACCCACCTCCGCTGAGGAAGGAAATCAAGGAAGCGGGAGCTCTCAGCCGATTGTTTACGACTTCAAGGATATATCCCAAGAGGGTGGGAGCATAAGCGTTGTCAGCGTTCCAGGGGATACTCCACCAGTTGTGTATAATCCTGTATACGGAGCGAATATATCAGCTACAGCCAAAGGTCAATCCCGTAGCTTTACCTTCGCGGTAGAGAGGGGAGGACGTTATCGGGTGTCCTTTCAAGGCTATTTGTACAAGAGCGCGGGAATTGGCACGCTTCAATTGAATGCCCAAACACTGGGAACGTATGATTTCTATAATCTTGCTGGTGGAATGGGGCCCGATCTTGAACTACAAACGGTTGAACTGACTGCTGGAATCCAAACCTTGAATATAAAAGCGACCGGAATCAACGCCAGTGCAACACCGCGATCGAACTTTTCCATGTATGCCAGCAAGCTGACTCTGACCCCGGTGCCGGAAGTCACCCTGGAGCTGGCTGCCGTTCCCTCGAAGCCACTGCTGCTGCCGAATGAAACGGCACAGATGCAAGTGTCTGCAGTTATGTCCGACGGAAGTACAGTGACGGATGTCGTTTACGAATACTCGAGCTCCAATCCATTGGTTGCAACGGTAAGCTCGGACGGGCTGATTACGGCAATCGGAGAAGGAACGACCGTAATTACAACGACAGCGCAGGCCGGAGGCAAGTCGGCTACCCGGACTTCAACGATTCAGGTAACAAGTGGAATCTTGGGACCGGTAGTATACAATTTCAAGGATGTATTCTCACCGGGCGGCCGCATCAGCATGGTGGGCAATCCTACGGACGTACCTCCGATCAAAGAAAACAGTGCTTATGGAGCGAATATATCAGCAACTGCCAATCAGCAATTTCGGGATTTTACGTTTACGGTGGAGCATTCCGCCTATTATCTGGTTTCATTCCAGGGTTATCTGTATAAAAGCGCGGCAATCGCAGAATTTCTACTGAATGGAGAGAAGCTGGGAACGTATGATTTCTATGATCCCGGCAGTTTGATGGGGCCAACCTCCAAGCTCAAAACCGTTTATGCAGCAGCCGGAACCCACACACTGAGGGTAAAAGCGATCGGACTCAATGCCAGTGCCACACCGCGATCGAACTTTTCCATGTATGTGAACACCTTGACCCTGACCCCGGCGCCGGGGCCGTCCACCTTGGAGTTGACGGCTGCTCCCTCGAAGTCGCTGCTGCTGCCGAATGAAACGGCACAGATGCAGACTTCCGCGGTCATGTCCGACGGGACGGCTGTAGTTGGTCTTGTTCGCGAATATTCAAGCTCCAATCCGCAGGTCGCTTCGGTAAGCCCGGACGGACTGATTACGGCGTTTGGAGAAGGCACGTCCGTAATTACAACGAACGCACAGGCCGGAGGCAAGACCGCTACCCGGACTTCCACGATTCAAGTGACCAACCAGAAGCTTTCGCAGGTGAGTCTGACTCTCAACCCTAGCGAATTATTCGTTGGCGGCAAGTCAGTCATCGCCCTGAGTGGGACTTTGACTGACGGATCGACGGCAGAATTGACACATGCTATCGCATTTTATACAAGCGAGGATGCAACGGTTGCATCTGTAACTTATACAGGAGGCGTTGTAACAGGCAACAAACCGGGGAACACCACGATTCACGCTTCGGTTACGTTCAACGGTACAACTGTAACAGGTTCCCGTGAGGTTGTTGTTTCAACGAAGACGCTTGCATCTGTAATGCTCGTACCTCCAGCCTCTGAGCTTAGGGTGAGTGAATATGCCCAAGCTTCCGTCACAGGCAGGTTCGACGATGACACGGCTGCAGACCTCTCGAATGCCGAGTTTACATACTCAAGCGACAGTCCGACAGTTGTCGCGATCGACTCCTCAACGGGATATTACAAGGGTCTCGCTGAGGGGCAAGCAACCTTGACGGTATCCGTCAAACAGGGTGAGGTCACACGTTCGGCAAGTGCGCCAGTAATGGTTCAGCTTTTGACGAGCGACAAACTGAGATCCACAATTTATACAACAGAGAAGCTGACGAACGCCCGCGATAATATAACAACCTACGATTGGGCCAAGAGTGTTCGTGATGCCGCAGTTGCAACAGCGGAACCTTATGTAACACTAGGCTATGACTTTTTGTGGAACATGGTTCCGCCCCAATCGCTTCCAAGAAGCTACGGCGTCAACCAAGTGATGGGCAGTCCGGTAAGCGGCAAAGAAATAGACAAATACGGAAATTACCCCTATCTGGCTGATCCGCTTAATGAACCATGGAAGCTGATCGATCCCAGCGCCAAGGATGCCAATGGCGTAAACTATCGTTTTCCTACAAACGACTTCGGTGCGTACTATCAGAGCGGGCTTGACGACCATGGTTTATTCCGGCAGGAGCTGGCCGACAAAAGCTTGCTCGTCAACACGCTGTACCCGGAGAAAGGACCGACATGGGGTGTTGATGACGGAAATGGCTGGGTCGACGGAAATGGCAACCGGTATACCTTTATTGCTTATTACGTACACTGGCACTTATGGTACTCAACCGGACTGATTCAAAAGGCTGTTAATGCCCTGCGCGATGCCTATATTTATACAGGCGACTTGCGTTATGCACGATCAGGCATCGTGCTGCTGGACCGGATCGCTGACGTGTACCCGGAGCTGGATGCCTTTGCTTATGACCCGACGATCTACCTGCAATCTGCACAGGGAACAGGAGGAGGCAAAGCAGTAGGCTCCATATGGGAAACGAGCCTTGTGAAAGACTTCATAAGTGCTTATGATGCTTTTTATCCGGCGATGGACGATTCTGAGGCTATTGCATTTTTAAGCCAGAAGGGGGAGCAGTATAAGCTGTCGTACAAAGACTCTGGTACGGGGCTTAGACACAACGTGGAGGATGGGATCGTCAGACAGGTATATCCGGGTGTGCAAACCGCAAGAATTCGCGGAAACGTAGGCATGCACCAGAGCGCATTGGCGATTGCCGCTGTCGTGCTCGATACGTTCCCGGATACGAAGACTTGGCTTGATTTTAATAATCAGGCTGGAGGGCTTGCGACGAATCCATACAGAGTAACCGGTGGAAACATGCTGGCTTCGCTCGTGAACGATGTGGATCGGGACGGACAGCCGAATGAGGCTGGGATTGGCTACAATCGGCTATGGCTGAATAATTTCCTGCTCGTTGCCGATGTCTTGTACGGTTATGACAAGTATCCGGCTGCGGATCTATACGAGAATGTGAAATTTCGCAACATGTTCTCTGCTATGCTTCCGCTACTGCTGTCCGAGAAATATATGCCTTCAATCGGCGACTCGGAAAAGACCGGCAACCCAACTCTGACTGGTTTGGACAAAACACAGATGATACGGGCCTACGAGGTGTACAAGGATCCGCTTTTCGCGCAGGCTGTCCATTTTTTGAACAACAATAGTACGGCTGGCATTCACAGCGATATTTTTTCTGCCGCCCCTGAACGGGTTGCCGAAGAAATAGAAGGGGTCATTGACCTACTGGGACCGCTTGAATTGACAAGCTCGAACCTGACGGGTTACGGCTTTGCCGGACTTCGCAGCGGTACGAATGATAAGCGCAAATACGGAGTTGCCTATCTGTTTCCCCAGCTTCAAGTGACAGAGGCGTCGGCTGCATACAAGACGTTCGAAGCTTCCGCGACAGTACAGCTGGAAGCAGTCACGGCGGGACAAAGGATAGAGTTTGCTTTTGATGTAGCTCAAACCGGCCATTATTTTATACAACTAAAGCCGTTTCGTGCTTCCACTTACGGGATTTACAATGTGTATGTAGATGGCCAATTTATTAAGAAAATCGACTTTTTTGGAACGGTTATGGATCCGGAGCTGCTCGACGATTTAACGCTGAGTGCAGGTATTCATACGATATTGTTCGAGAATGAAGGCAAACAGGATACTTCTACCAATTTCAAAATGGGTGTAACTGAGCTGCAACTGCTGACGGCCGATGAGCTGGACAAGGTTATGGCACAGAAAAACACGCTGCGAGACAATTGGGTGTATTACGGACGTAATTCCGGTCATGGTCACCGGGATACTCTGAACCTGGGCATCCATGCTTTTGGGCTGGACCTGGCTCCTGATCTTGGTTATCCCGAATTCGCAGACGCAGTTGATATGCACCGTGCCCAATGGGTGAACAATACAGTTAGTCATAATACGGTTGTCGTCGATAAGAAGAAACAGTCCACGCAAATTGTAGGATTGCCGCTTCATTACGATGATACCGATCTTGTGAAGCTGATCGATGTAGAAGCGCCTGGCGTGTATACGCAAACGGAAGCTTACCGGAGAACAACAGCGATGATCAAGGTCGACGAGGAAAATTCCTACTCGGTTGATTTATTCCGGGTGAAGGGCGGCAGCGATCATACGTTCAGCTTCCATGCCGCGGAAGGAACGGTTACAACGGAAGGGTTAGCTTTGACTGCACAGTCAACCGGTACTTATGCAGGGCAAGAAGTAGCATTCGGTCAGCGTGTGGATAGTGTAGATGGAGACAAATATATAGGCAGCGGCTTCCACTGGTTGAAGGATGTCGAGCGGGATGCTGCCCCAAGCGACTTATACAGTGTCGATTGGAATGTGAAGGATACATGGAACGTGTATGGAAAAGGAGCGGGTGCGCCTACGGATGTTCATTTGCGGCTGACGATGCTCGGTTCAGTGGATGATGTCGCGCTGGCGAACGGTGTACCGCCGAGGAACAAACCTGGTAATCCGGAGACGCTCCGTTACTTGCTCGCACATCGTTCGGGAGACAACCTGAACAGTCTGTTCACTTCCGTAATTGAGCCGTACAAAGGGCAGCGCTACATTAGCTCCATATCCTCCGCCGTGGTCAAGCTGGACGGTGTTCCCGTTGGGGATGACCAGGCCAAGGCAGTCAAGGTAGAGCTGACGAACGGAAGAACGGATTATATCATTACAGCGGTCGATCCTGGGATAATCTACACCGTTGACGACAAGCTCCGTTTCCAAGGATTCTTCGGTGTGTACTCCGAGCAGAATGGTGTGGAGACCAGCCGTTATTTGCAGGATGCGGCAATTCTTGAGCTTATTGGCAGCGCTCCTTCGGAGGATGCGGGCGCAGCAAGGCTGGTTGGCACCGTATTGAATTTCACACGCGAGCTGAGCCTGGACAACAGCATTACAGTGAGCATGAATGTGTACGGAGAAGATCCTGAGGCATTAATTGGACGTATGCTGGTCGTTCAGAACGATAAAGTGCGAAACGCTGCGTATCACATCAAAGGAATATCAGACCTTGGTGGAGGAACCTACAGGCTGGATATTGGTGACGCTACGACCATTCGCGGTTACGTCGATTCATCGGATTTCAGCAAAGGATTTATTTATGACCTGGCTGAGGAAGCAGCCTTCGTTATTCCGCTATCTTACACTTACACTCCGAGCGTACCTGTTCCAGTGACTCTTGCGAGCATCGCATCGAGTGCAGACAAGAACGAGCTGACAATAGGTCAGACGGCACAGGTGGTTGTTAATGCCCATTACAGCGATGGCCTTGTAGTTCCCGTCACCAGCTCGGCAGTATTTACGAGCAATGTGCCGTCCATTGCCGAGATTAACTCGTCTGGTATGATCACGGCGAAGTCGGCAGGAACGACTGTTATCTCCATCGTGTACGGAGGTTTAACCGATTCGCTTAACTTGACGGTGGTTGAGGGGAATGAGAGCGGAGGAACTGATGGAACTGACGGAACTGATGGAACTGACGGAACTGACGGAACTGACGGAACTGACGGAACTGGCCAAGAGGGCAGCAATGGGGCCGCTCCAGCTGAAGGTCTCGTAACTGAATTGCCGACAGATGCATTGAACATTACAGTAGAAAAAACAGCAGATGGCAAAGATGTAGTCGTGGTAACAGTGAACGAGAACGTTCTTTTGGAGATGTTGGGACGAAGCGGTTCGAGCCAAGTGCTTATCAAAGCTGCTGCAACAGAGGGCGGCACCACACAGCTATCCCTGTCTAACGACTTGTTGTCGCAAGCGGCAGCTAATAGCAGCGATTCGGTTATTGTCTTTCAGGTTAATGGCACAAGCTATTCGCTGCCTGCCAAACTAATTGATGAATCGTTAGTGCGAGCCTATTTGGGGCAAAATACGGCATTGACAAATGTGAGCGTAGAGCTAACGATTGGACCTGCCTCGGCGGCGGTTAACAGTGCCCTTGGCACTGGCGCCGAACAACTGGGAGCAGAAGTGCTGTCTCCTGCTATGGAATTCAGTCTAGTGCTGCGAACAGAAGATGGAAGAAGAGTTGAGCTGTCACGGTTTACTCAGTATGTATCTCGTTCAATGATTATTGATGGGGCAGTTGCAGCCAATCAAGCGGTTGGAGTGTGGATCAATCCGGATACTGGAGAGCTGATCCCGGTACCGACCCTCTTCCAGAACGTGGATGGCAGAACAGAAGCGACACTATCTCGCAAAGGCAACAGCACATACTCCGTCATTCAGCTTGATAAGCATTTTACCGATCTGGAAGGACACTGGTCGAAGCAGGATGTGGAGACGCTAGCGAATAAACTGCTAGTAAATGGAACCGGAGAATATATATTCGATCCCGATAGAAAGATTACACGAGCTGAATTTACAGCAATGCTCGTTCGTGGGCTCGCTCTGGATGGAACGAAAAAAGTGAACTTATTCTCCGATGTTGCCGATCAATGGTTTGCGGCCGATATCAGCAAAGCCAATGAAGCAGGTCTGGTGACCGGCTATGATGATGGCATGTTCCATCCGAATGCTGCGGTCACCCGTCAGGAAATGGCGGCCCTCATCGTAAGGGCGGCACAATCAGCTGGAAAAGCAATTGCAGAGGTGGATTCACAGCAGTCACTGGTTCGATTCAACGATCATACGCAAATCGCTGAGTGGGCGCTGTCGTACATGGCAGATGCCGTACAGGCTGGCATCTTCACAGGAGACGAACGCGGCTACCTGCATCCGAACTCAGGAGCTACACGTGCGGAAGCTGCGGTAGTACTGAAACGATTGTTGACCTACCTGCAGTTCATGAACTAACTAATTTGTGTAAATGAGAAGACTGCCTCCTGGTGTGACCACACCGGGAAGGCAGTCTTTTCTTTCAGAAAATGTATGGTGGCGAGATTAAGCTTGAGGTAAGGCCTCCTTTTCTGAGAAAAAGACGGGCCTATCTCAACCAGTGAGGGGAATGAAACAAATAGTAAAGCAAAGTAAACAAATGTGGAGACAAGACAGGGCAGAAGAGCAGATTAGTCAACCAAACTAAACAAATAACAAGTCTGGCTTACGGATTAGTGTGGATCGCCTTACTAACCTGTGCTTAACGGGATTCAAAAAAACCTCTGAAGTAATTCATCTTCTTCAGAGGTTTCTCATACATATCCATCGCGTTGCTTCAGCTATAATATTACCCTTGTTTCGGCGGATCGAAAGTGTGCACCTTCGTCCATGTGGTGCCACCATCGATTGTTGTATACATTACCGAAGGTTCTTTGGAATCGGTGACGATCCACCAGCCTTTCTTGGCATCCGCGAAGGCCAACACCGCTTCACCATAACCAGTCAGCGAAGTGGCCCCATTGGTCCAGGTCTTGCCTCCATCGAGCGTCCAGCCTATTGTGTTAGGCTGGTCACAAGCTGGACATGAGCCGCCCATGAATGCGGCCTTCGGATCAATTACGTAGAGCGGGCCTGGCTTGCTGCCTGTATTTTTTGGCCCGTCATTGTAATTGGCCGGGAACCCAGGAGCAGGTCCGCCGCCAGCGGTTGAATTCGCAAGAACAGCTTGCCAATTACTACCGCCATCTGCAGTGTGAAACAACGAGTAGGAGGTCTGGGACATGCCGGAACCGCCAATTAATTCGACCCAGGCATCATCCTTCCTGCCGAGCGGATGATAACCCCATTCAGCGGAGCAGCGGTTTCCCGCGATAGAACGGTTTTCCAAGTACGTCCACCGTCCTGAGTGGCTTGCACTTCGAATGTATTCAATGAATTGGCTCCTTGAGTTACTGCCCAGCCATGCTCTTTGTCATGAAAATAAGCATCACCCACGGTTTGATCCGGCATTGGGAGCTTGGTCCAAGATTTCCCGCCATCTGTTGTTCTCGCATCGCTGCTAAACGCTTCATCGACAGATACGAAGTGCAGAAAACCGGCATTAGGCATGCTGCCTACCAGCGACCATTGTTTACCGCCATCTATTGTATGCAGAAGCTGACGAATTTCTGGTTTGCTTGAATCAGGGCTGATCGTAGCCCAAGCGTCTTGACTGTTCAAGGCGAAAATTTGCTGAATGGTGCCTTTGCCCTGATACTGCTTGCGCCAAGTGACACCGCCATCATCTGTTCTGGCAATCCAACCTTCACCGCCTGTCCAGCCTGCCTGAGCATCCGCCAACCTTACAGCGGTAACCTTACCTGTGGTTTGATCGACTCCAGGGGAGTTGGTTGGAACCCCACCACTGGGACTTGGACTCGGTAGAATTGAAGGGTTTGGGCTCGTAGTGCTGCTGGAAGTACCCGGTGTTGCAACTGGCAGACTTGTCACACTACCGCCGTTCACCGGGCCTGCCAGCTCACCATCGCTCCGACACC
>JARBUQ010000089.1 GCA_029239545.1 Paenibacillus sp. | reverse complement strand
AAGTTCGGTTGTGAAAGCTGTGGAGGAGAAATGTACCCGGAGTATTACAAGGGGGTACTGGGTATGAGTACAAGATTGAAGATGTGCGTCCAGCAAAACAATTGGAAGCAAGGCATATGGAGAGCGTAACTCCCTAATCCAAGTCGAACAAAAAGGGCAGGCAGGTGGAGCGGAGAAACGAAGTGTTCGCCTTTGTACTTGAATTCTAACACTAAAATAAGATCAAAGAATTCATGTACAACAGCGATCGGAGCCCACCTGCCTGCCCACCCACCGCCTAACTGATATCCGACACCAAGAACCTCTGGAGTAATTTGCTCCAGAGGTTTTACTTAATTGTTGAAATCGGGTGTGGCACTCAAGTATGAGGAGTTCAACCGTCTAGTTGGCAGCAGTCTGCTTCAGCCAGTAATAAATGACATCGGCCATTTGATAATAACCTTCCGGTGCTGGGTGAACCCCATTGCTTTGTTTCCAGACAGGACGCGAAGAGCGGCTGTTAGCAGGAACCGTAACAGAGGGCATGTTGTGCTCTGTATCCAGATTGATATAAATCGGAATAATGTCGATTCCTTCATCGAGTCGATTGCTATAGCGACTCATAAGCGCTTGGTTCCATTGCTGCATCTTGCGTACGTAAGTGCGGCGATTCTGGTTGACTCCGTAGCTAGTACCGAAGCTGTCCTGCCTACTAGAAGGAGGGATGCACGGCATAATGCCAATTCGAATATTTGAATCATGAGCCTTGAATTGTGCGATCATGGCATCGATCATGGGGAATCTGTGTTCAATAATCTGCGTGATCCCACCGTGGGTTTCGGCATGGTATACATCATTAATGCCCAGATGAATACATACGTCGGTGATTTCGTTATATTGATTATTGCGAATATATTGCTCAATATCCAGGACTCCGTCGAATAAAAAAGGACTTTCTTCACTTTCATAATATTGATCGACTCGCCATCCGCCACGGCCCTCATGAACGTTCAAGCCTTCTCCTCTTGTGCCAAGCAGCTTCAAGCTCATGGGGTCATTAGCAAATAAGCGAAGAAGCTCAGCCGTATAATGACCAGCCCCTGTTGTACTATCTCCGATGAATATCACATTGCGAGTTACGTCTGCATGCTGGGGGTTAGTGGCGTCAGTTACTCGAATTAAAGTTTGCGCTGTTGAAAGTTTGTTGCCAAGCTCGTCATATAAATCCAAGGTGAAGGGGTAATCTCCTGCTTCTGTCGGTGTTGCTGTCCAACGCTCGTTCTCATGCCTGCCCAAGCCGGTGCTGATTTCGAATTCATAACGCTTGGCCGTACCCCAGATTAAATTATCAAAGTAAATATTAATTTCCTTGCCTACCAGAGCCGGAACCAGCGGGGGCAGCAGCAGCTCATACGGTTTGATCTCTGTCGTCATCGTTTATTGACGCTCCTTTGTGAAATCTGTTGTAGAGAATTCATGCCATAATTATACTTACCAAAGTTTGCTAGCGTCAATTAGAAAGGTGGGTTTTCCACTCTATTCATTAGTTAATAACGATCATCGGATGAAGTAGCTTTGAACAAATGCTTCGCCAACTCGCAGAGCTCTTCCTCGGTGATCAGATTAGACCAATATTGCTTCACGATCTGGCGCAAATACTTAAAAGCGTGAAGCGGCAGATTCAGCTCCCGATGCAGTCGATAGGAAAACATGATCTCCCGGAATAAATAATAGCGGGAGGGACGATTCATCACCTCGGAAGGAGAGGCAGGCTGTTCGGCAATTTCCTTAAGCGCCGGCAAGCTGAGTGTAAGCTCGCGTATCTTCGACTGCGCTCTGGGCGAGGCCATATAATCCATTAATAATCTGGCAGCCTCCTTCTCCTTCGAGCTGCGGCTCATGGCCACTCCGATTACAAGCAGCAGGGAGCGGGGCTCGAATAAATACGGCAGCGGCGAGATGTCGTAACGGATGTCTGAATGTTTGATTTCATTCAAAGTCATATAGTTGGTCATAATCATCGATACTCTGCCCTGCATGAACAGTTCATTGACGTCATTGCTGTTCTCGGACATATAATTCGGGAACACGTCTGTGCTGGAAATAATGGACTTGCACAATCGGATACAATCGAGAAGTCGGGTTCCCGCCAAATGAAAGATACCCTCCGCATCAGGCTCGAAACGCATCCCGCTTTGCAGTAGGAACGCAGGCCAGCGGTTGTCGGCCAATAAGTGAAAGTACAGGCCGTATCTGCGGCCGGGAACAGTCAGGGCGGCTGCGTGGCGGATCGTTTGGTCCCAAGTCCAGCTCCCATCAGGTTCAGGTACGTTGGATTCGATGAAGTGCTCCCGATTGTAAGCCAGTAGAATGGGCGAGAAGATAACAAGCTGTGCAAGCTGCTCTTCCCCATGTACGAACGCTTCATTAGCAAAATGATAAATACCGGAATTCGTCTCAAGAGGCTCCAGCAGATCGGTGGAGTCGGTATCCACAAGCCCCATGAATTCATTATTGTTAATTGTGAATACATCAATGGTCTCATTCTGTAGATTGGATCCCTCGCTGATCCCGCTCAGCAGAACGGTGTTGACTCTGATTGCAGGATGAAGGGTATGAAAATCCTGCAGGAGCAGCCCGATCTGGATGTCCCGTTCAATGGAATGGTGATGGCCGAGCGTCAGAGTAATAAGCGAACCGTTAGCATGATCGGTTACACGACTGCCGACTCGGTTCACCTTAACGATTAATCCTTCCGCAACCAGCTGGTCCAGACCTTTGCGAATGGACTTGTTGCTCAGCTCGAACCGTGCTACTAATTCTGATTCAGAAGGCAGATACTCCCCTGGCTTATAGAGACCGCTTTGGATGTCCCGCCTCAAGTGATCGACCATGTACTCGAGTCGGCGGCGGAATGTTTTGCGGCTGATTGGGTTTGATTGGTCCATCTCGGATCACCTCTGCATTACTCATTCGGACATTTCATCCAAAATGATACCGGAAAAGCAAGTTGTTGTACAACAAATAACTTTGCATCAGAGAATGAGCAATTGTTGTTGACAGGGATATAGGGCGCGAGTACACTGAAGGCATATTAATACAGCAGGATATACAGCAGATTAAATATATCCTGTCGAAACATTATAGATGTACAGCAGTTTATCCGTAACTTTGAAGGGATGATGGAGAGATGAAGCAAGTTAGAGTAGGGATTATTGGTTGCGGTAACTTAGGCAGAACTCATGCAAAATGTATTAAAGAAATCGGTGGAGCAGAGATTGCGGCTTATTGTGACGTGTTCGAGCAGAACGCTCAGAAGCTGTTGGCGGAATTCGGCGGTGACTATGCAACTACGGATATTAACAAGGTGTTGGAGGATTCCTCTATAGATGCTATATATGTTACGACATTGCATGATACACATGCGGATTTTGCAGTGCGTGCTTTGGAGGCAGGCAAGCATGTGCTTGTAGAAAAACCTCTGGCGATGAATCTGGAGGAATGTCTGAGGGTCGGAGCGGCTGTTACGGCAACAGGCAATAAGCTGTTCACTGCCTTCAAGATGCGTTACTTCGATATGTTATGGAAAGCCAAGGAGTTAATTCCTCAGCCAATTATGGTTACGATGCAGATGATGGACGATCGCTGGAGCGAAGGAATGTGGGCGAACGATCCGATCAAGGGCGGCGGCAACGTCATCAGCCAGGGCTGCCATTCTGCCGATATTCTGCGGTTCGTTGCTGGCGCAGAGCCAGTTGAGGTCTATGCAGCAGGGGGCAACTACTACCAATCCACTGGTGTGATTGATAATATCGCTGCAGTATTCCGTTTCGACAACGGCACAGTAGGGAATCTGGTTCAGGGTGACTGCAGCTGTCCGCCCGTTACGAGCAAGTTCTTCATGCAGCTGTTTGCTGAGGACAAATCCATTACGATCTGCGATCGCCTGACTACCTTGACTTATAAAGAGAAAGGCAAGGACCCAGTCGTATACAAGGGCTCGGAAACCGGTTTCCTCGAGGAGAACAAAGCCTTCCTCCAATGTATTCAGAACGATGAGCCTCCGCTGATCGATCATATCGATGGCTTGTATGCCACATTGATGATTCTGCAGGCGATTGAATCGCTGCAGAGCGGCAAGCCAGAGCCGATCAAAGCAGTAGTCGAGCAAGCGTTGTCCACCATTAGCTGAGTGAGTGGGAATGGCTAAGCCGAGGTAAGCAGCTTGCAGATCATGATGGCTCAAAAGGTTCTGCGGATATAAAAGAGGAGGAACATGCTCATGAAAGCATTAAGAATAGGTATGGTTGATCTGGATACATCTCATCCGATAGCCTTTGTCCCGATTATTCGGTCACTGGGCCATGAGGTTACAGCAGTGTTCGATAGCGGCGAAGTGAATCCGGTCGGGTATGCAGCAACGTTCGCGCAAGAGCACGGAATTCAAAACGTATGTAACACTTTGCAGGAAATGATTGCACTCGTAGATGTAGTATTCATTCACAGCTGTAACTGGGACGTTCATGTTGAGCGGGCTCGGCCTTTTGTAGAGGCAGGTAAGGGTGTATTTATTGACAAACCGTTTGCTGGGAATGTACGCGATCTGCAGCAATTATTGGATTGGGACGCTGAGGGGGCCAAAATTTCTGGAGGATCTTCACTGAGATACAGTCAGGAAGTAGTGGGTTGGAAGTCGCAAGCCATTCCGCAGGAAGATTGGGTTTATGCGATTACAGGCTGTGGGGTGGATGCCTTCAACTATGGCATTCATGCCTATACGATGCTTCATGGCTTGATTGGTCCTGGAATTAGCCAGGTCACTCACCTTGGAACGACGGGTCAGGATCAATTCGAACTGACCTGGAAGGATGGCCGGAGGGGGATTGTCTCCGTTGGAGGAACAGCAGGATATCTTCCGTTCTATGCCAATATCGTCTCACAGAAGCGAGTGGATTACCTTCAAGTAGACAACAGCAAGCTTTATCAGGTTCTGCTGGAGGCGGTTCTGCCTTATTATGCAGGAGAACAGCCTGCTCCTCTGCCTCTTGAGGCTCTTGTTGAGGTAGAGATGGCTGCCATAGCTGCCAAGCTGTCCATGGAGCAAGGCCGCACCGTCTTGCTGAAGGACATCCCGCAAGACTACACGGGGTATGACGGCACTTCCTTCGCGCAGGGCTACAAGCTGAAGAAATATCCGCTTGTCCAATCTTAGGAGCGGGGCGGAGCCATGAAACCCGAAATTGCACAGCTATTAATGAAGGAATACGGTATTCCCGAGCATGCCGAGCTTACGCTTATTCATGGCGGTACCGCCAATCGCAACTATCTGGTGCGCTGTGATCAAGAGAAGCTGATTATGCGCATGAGGAATAAGAAATACAGCTCCGAACTATGGATTGCTTACGAAGAACAATATTTGTACTATCTGAAAGAACAAGGCGTCCCCGTTCCTGCTCCTCTTCCGAATCGAAGAGGAGAGCTGCATACGAGTTTAGAGGACCAGGTTTATCAACTAACCCCGTTTATGGAGGGGGACGCTTTTCAACCGGAGAATAGGATGCAGGTTGCAGGGGCGGGGACATTTCTGGCTAAGCTGCACAACGCACTTGCCGATTTCGTTCCAACCGTGGATAAACAGCTTCCCCGGTACGATGATCCATCGGTTATGCTCGCTTTGCTTGAACGTTATATGGAAGAGAATAAGCACCAGTCTGAGCAGCCGGAGTGGGAACAGCTTGTTCGAATCAGGTCTTATGTATGTGAAATGCTGCTGCATGTTCCGGATTCCTTCTACACTGTATTGCCGAAGGTTGTCATTCATGGCGATTATCATCCGGCCAATGCAGCCTTCAGAGAAACTGCGATCTGTGCTTTATTTGATTTTGATTGGATTAGCCTGCAGCCTCGGATCCGAGATGTTGTGGACGGCATCATTTATTTCTCCGGTGTTCGACCTGGCGGTATTGACGGGACTGATATTTTCTCCTTGACCCAGAGCTGCTCATTTGAATGGAGAAGAATAGGCGATTTTGTGAAAGCTTATAACAAGAGCGTCGATCAACCTCTGCAGCAGGAAGAAGCATACGCTATCCCGTATCTTATTTCCGCAAGACTGATTAACAGTCGTGTTCAAGCGCTGGCCAAGATCCCGGCGAGCCGCCATCTGGAGATGTTAACTGCTGGAATGGCAAGTCCATTGGCATGGATTGAGGAGAACAGGGTACAGCTTACGGAAGAAGTTAAGTAATTCTGACTAATATTGATTTTGTTTGCGGTAAGTTGAAGGATTGCAGCCCATATGTTTACTGAACACTCTGCTCAGGTAATAGCCGTTCTCGTAGCTGCATTTGCCTGCTATAACATCTAATGTCCAGTCTGTCTCTAGCAATAGAGTGCAGGCTGTTTTTATTCGAATCGAAGTTAAATACTGCAGAGGGTTAACGGCGTACATCGCCTTAAACCTGCGAGTCAATTGTACAGAAGTCAAACCAAGGTCCACGGCTATCTCCCGTATTTCCATGGATTCATGTGCATGATGCCTTAGGTGCAGGGCGACCTGCTCCATTAAACTATCGATGGTGTCGGTTGGCAGAACATCTACATTCTTCCTGTATGCTTTGGCAATCAAATACCAGATGTCGATAAAATAATGCTGCTTCCGACTATCGTTATCAGCCGTTATGTAGGTTAAGGGATCGGTGAGCCTTAGCTCCTCGAAATTATCATTTAAGCGTGTTGTGTGCGGCAAATGGATTAGGTAATCAGGAAACCTGGCAGCGAGCTCTTGATCCGCCGCTTCATGGGGCAGATCGAATGTAATCGCATGGAAGGACAGAGGGGTCACAATATGCCGATGAAAGGCCGTATTCGGGGGGCATATAACGAGATCTCCGGCTTCGGCCTGATCGTGAACGTTGCCAATCTGGAAGTTGAACTGGCCGGTCTCCACAGCGAACAATACCCAGGAAGTATGAGTATCCTGCTTGAGTAGAAATTGTTCTTTCCTCTCCCAGTATATATGAGTCTTTAGTTCAGGCAACCATTCCAAGAGCTTCATCTTATACACCTATATTCATGAAATTATGGATATGATCTCAGAAATTATGTGGATTTTAAAGGGTGATACTCAAGGAGTACTATGTAATTAAAGATATCATAATCTGGAGAGGAGTCAATCATTGATGGACATACAGCAGAATAGGAAAGCTTTGAAAACACAGATTCTGATTGCAGGGGGAGGTATTACGGGAGTTGCAGCAGCAATAGCGGCAGCCCGTAACGGGGCGCAAGTCATTCTGTGTCAGGATCGCCCTGTTCTAGGGGGAAATGCATCCTCGGAGATCCGCATGAATATTTCGGGTTCTTCCGCTATTGGCAAGGTGCTGGAGACGGAGCGCAGAGAGAGTGGGATTCTGGAAGAGATTATGCTGGAGTGTTCGGTTCGAAATCCGCAGCGGAGTGCGAGTATGCTCGATCTGATTTTATACGAAAAATGCCGGGCAGAACCAAACCTGACCCTTATGCTGAACACAACTCTAGTTGGAGCAAAGGTGGAAGAGGAGCGGATTCGTTCCGTTCATGTCGCGCGGGAAAGCACACAGGATTATTTTGATATAACGGCAGATATCTTCGTGGATTGCACGGGAGACGGCCGCCTTGGATTTGAGGCGGGCGCCCATTATACAACAGGTCGCGAAGCCTCTCATGAATATGGGGAAGACAGTGCGAATGGGAATCGTGATGCTTATGCGTTGGGCTCCTCCCTTTTGTTCACATCCCGAGATATGGGGAGGCCTATGCCTTTTACCCCTCCAGTCTGGGCGCGTCCCTTCACCGAGGAGGACCTGAAATTCAGGGATCACAGCACATGGGAATTCGGGTATTGGTGGGTAGAGTTCGGGGGAATGCTTGATACGATCAAGGATAACGAGATCATCCGCGATGAGCTGTTGGCGATTATGCTGGGTGTATGGGACCATATCAAGAACAGCGGGAATCACCCGGAGTCTGCTAATTGGGCGTTGGATTGGTTTGGTTTTTTGCCGGGCAAAAGAGAGTCGAGAAGATTCATCGGTCAGCATGTATTGAATCAGAATGATATTCAGCAGGCTGTTGATTTTGCGGATACGATCGCTTACGGGGGCTGGTCTATGGATACACATCCTCCCAAAGGGATTGACGCCAAGGATGAGAAGCCTTGCAATCAACCGTACACACCGTACTTGTACAGCATACCGCTGCGTTCGATGATCAGCAGCAATATTAATAATTTGATGTTTGCTGGGCGCAATTTGTCCGCTACTCATATAGCTTTTTCCAGCACTCGGGTAATGGGGACCTGTGCAGTGATGGGAGAAGGACTTGGGACATTCGCGGCTGTCGCCATTAAGCACAACCTTCCCTTGGAGCAGGCTTGGGTGGATCAAGAGATCGTCAAGGAAGCACAGCAGCAGTTGCTACGGCAAGGCGCCTTCCTGCCGGGGCGCAAGCTGGAGACGAATCGGGCGAAGGCTGCAAGTGTAGCGGCTTCTTCCGAGCAGGAGCAAGGCCGGGCAGAGTGGGTGACCGATGGGCATACCCGTTCTGTGCATGGGGAGAAGGGCGTGCGCCCGGATCTGACCGAAGCAGGTACGCACCGCTGGATGTCCGAGCCCGGTGACTCCGCGCCCTGGTTAGAGCTGCGCTGGGAGCAACCGGTAGATGTGACTTATATCTCGCTGGTGCTCGATACAGGACTTCATCGTTGGTTGACTCTCTGTCATCTGGACTCGATCCAGAAGATCATTCAGTGGGGACGACCGCAGGAAGAAACCTTGAAGGAGTTCAAGCTGATTGCTGAGCATGCTGACGGATTGACCGAGATTGCGCATGTGCGCAATAACTACCAGCGCATGCTGCATTTCCAGGTTGACTTGAAGCAGCTTAGCCGACTGCGGTTGGAAGTGGTCGAGACGAACGGCTTGGATCATGCGAGAGTAGTTGAAGTGGTTTGTGAGTAACGGGAGTTTCAGCATAGATATGGGAGTAGTCTATTACGCGACCTGGCCTTTGGCCAGGTCTTATTTTGTGAGTTTACTTAGAAAGTTTCTGGGGGGCCCGAAGGCGGTCCATCCAGCCAACTGGACAAAATAAGCCGGAAAACCCGGGCTAAGCAAGCCCCTTGCAGCGATTGTGTTCGAAATTTCATATAGATTATCGCAGATGCATGAATTATCGTGTGATGTGTATGAAAAATCGTATAAAATGACGGATTAAACCAGAATGAGGCAAATTGTGTTCGAAAATTCATATAGATGCTTCGCTGAAAAGGTCACATTCAAGCCCGGCAGTGTCGATTCTTTCCACATCAGCTTCTAGACCTGCCCCCACGCACTAACCTCACACAACCGCCAAGGTTCTCCGCGTGATCTCCCTCCAGAGGTATTTCATCAATAGCGTGATCGGAGGATTGTGCTACAAGTTTTTATATTTTGTTATTGCCGGGAGTGGGGCCGGGCACGATAAAGACCAGAAGGAGGCTAGAGATGAAGCCTGCATTTAGGGTGCTCAACATGGCAGATACCCCGTTTCTCCAAGAGGAATTTAAGCTCATGCACGGGGTTGCGGAGGTGACGCATCTGGCTGCCGATCAGCAGAGGCTGGCAGCATGCATTTCGGAATATGATGCTTACTTCTGCTCGCTCCATACCTAGTTTGATCGTAGAGTGCTTGAGGCAGCATCAAGGCTGCGGGTCATTGTGACCCCGTCCACCGGTCTTGATCATATCGATATGGATTATGCCGAGGCAAAAGGAATAGAGGTCCTATCTCTGCGCGGGGATACGGAGTTTCTGAAGGGGATTACCGCAACAGCGGAGCTGGCTTGGGGCCTGCTGCTTGCCGTTGTGCGGCGTATTCCATGGAGCTTTGAAGCCGTCCAGCAAGGAGATTGGGCAAGAGACCGGTTCCGCGGGAGACAACTAAGCGGGAAGACTCTACTGAAACGGTCGGAGGAGGAATTACTTTGAATCAGAATTTAAAAAATAAGTATGTAGAGATTCACAGACAAGGCTGGATGCCAATCTTCGTGAACGATCGCTTGGATGCCGTTGAGTTAGCAGGAATTTGCGTAGCGGCTGGCTTCAAGGCCGTTGAGATTACATGCCGAATATCCCGTGTACTAAAGGAAATAAAAAGCGTTAAGATGACCTATCCGGAGCTGCTCGTGCTCGTCGGAAGTGTTGTGGATGACGGTGTGCTGCTTCCGTTCCTGAAGTCGCGACAGGAGGATTTCCCTTCCATGGAGCAATTGGCAGCTGTGGGTGCAGATGGCTTCGTCGCCCGGCTCCCCTTCTCAGAGGTTACACTCAGGAAATACTAACAGGACTATCTGCTCATCCCGGGGGTGGAGACTTATAGAGAAGCAGTAACCGCCTTGAACGCAGGAGCACCTATGATGCCCACATCAGGCTGCACACCATAATCCAACAAAGCTGTGTATAGGAATATTTCCATCCCGTTACGCCGCCCGCCGCCACAGCCGCCTCGCTAATACCTGCTTCATTAACAAGCTTCGTTTCCAGCTGCCGAACCAGTCGTGCTGCACTGGCGTTTCCTTGCCCAACCGAAAACAGCGATCCCAGATTTGCTCTCCGCCTCCCCGCCAGTACATTCTCCGAATCTCATAAGTTTGCGCCATCCAATCGAACATTGCTCCTGGGC
>JARBUQ010000088.1 GCA_029239545.1 Paenibacillus sp. | reverse complement strand
TTCCACCTCCAAAGTTGTGAAGCATGAATGAACTCCAAACAAAAAAGATGCGAGCAGTTGTTAACCGCCCACATCTCATCTCATTCCGCAATTCAACTACACCGTTAGAATGAACGTTATGCGTGAACCAGCCAACGAAGTTGGTCAGGTGAGAAGCGGGCGCCTCTGCTTAGTGCATATCTTGTTAAAGACACTCCTGCTACTATAACATCTGCGGCATGGCCTGTCAAACACAAACCGCGTCCTGCATTACCCTTGCTTGCTGCGAATTTCTTCCATACGAACGACACGTGTGTGCTGGGTATGGCTCCATGTCTTGTTGTTCTGTGTAAAGAAAGCATAAAGCGTGATCGGATACCAGGAAAGCAGGAAGATCGGGAACGTAATAAGCGAAACGTACATTTTCCACGACTTGACCTTCTCCAGCATCAACGCAATCGGGAACTGCAGGTAAATCAATAATGTAAGGGTCATAACGAATCCGCCCGGTAAATGATCATACAGCGAGCTGAACTTCGATACACCCGGTAAAAACAAGTTAATCCACAAAACTGTGCTGAATATAAACGCGAATAGCGCATTGTATACATTGACCGTGTAAATCGCAGTATCAATCTTGGCCCAATTGCGTTCCTTAAGGCCTTGCCATAACAGCGGGAAGAAATAACGCCGGGCTACAGCAAAATGTCCTTGCATCCAGCGCAGCCGCTGCCTTGCCGATGCCTTGAACGTAAGCGGCTTCTCATCAAACACCTTCGCCTCATAGTTATAAGTTGGGTAAATTCCGCGCTGCACGCAGCGAACGGTAAACTCCAGATCCTCTACGAGACTCGTTGCTCCCCAGCCCATCTCTTTGAGAAGGGTGGACTCGAAGCACATTCCTGTACCTCCAAGAGTATTAGCTAATTTCAAATTTCTGCGTGGAAGCTGCCACATCCTGTTCAAATGCCAGTATGTAACTCCATACGCTGCAGTAATCCAGGAATCGGCCGGGTTCTTGGTGTCCAGATAAGCCTGGATAACTCTTGAACCGGAACATAAGTCATTGTTCATATGCTTCAGGAAGTCTGCGTTAACGAGGTTATCAGCATCTACGATGACAACACCGTCATACGATTTAGGCATCTTCCACAGCTCTTTGAGCATCCATTCAATTGCATACCCTTTACCTCGTAAGGTCGGGTTGTTGCGAACACATGCAGTAGCTCCCATGCTTGTAACGATCTGTGCCGTCTGATCTGTACAGTTATCGCAGATGACGAACACGTCATACATCTCTTTGGGATATTCCAGGTTGTTCAAATTGTCAATTAATGCCCCAACAACCTTTTCTTCATTGTGAGCCGCAACCAGAATAGCAAACGTCTTTTGAGCGGGATATTCAACCTTGTTGTGGCGCTTGTAATAACCAAAAAACGTGAAAAACAGTTGATACCCTCCCATAATCGCCAACATCAGTTGCATGGTGAGTACGAAATAGTCAAGCATGAATGACCCCCCTTTGTTTAGATTGACCCAAGTTTCTCTCTAAATCGCTGTTAATGTATAAATTTGGATAGGATTGCAAATGTGGGACCGAATATGATTTTCCTCTCTTTAGCCCGATTTGTCAAAATCCCATTTCAGCTTCAATAAGTCAGAAAAACAGATTTAAGATGATTTTCTCGGGTCTTAGCACAGAACTCTTACGGAATTCAACCAATTGCTTCGCGTTACCAGCGATTTAATCTATATTTATCAATTTGGTGAAGAGTACGAGTTCCATTATACTGGACAGCCCCACGGTAAACAATCTTTGCTAAGTCCTATTTTAGGACCTACAGGCATAGAGCTTTCGACTTTTTTCGCATCCTTTCCGCTAATTTCGTCTTTTGTTCCGTCGAAAGCAGCAAGATTCCGCCGGATTATACAGGAGCCAGAAATGGGAGCCCTATCCTTACTCAGGTTATACTAACGCCATAAGATGTATTATAATGGATGGGAGCCTTCCCAAGTTCCAAGCTTCTTCTACTGTTTAGTATAACCATGTATGGATTGTGGATATCATCCCTGAATTAATTTTCATTTGTTACAGCGATAATACTCCACTAACAAATGCAGCCTACAATGAAGGTGTTACGTGCTTCGACTGCTTTTGTTCCACAAATGTTGTAAAAAGGAGGAACCTTCTATGAGCCGTGTTGTAAGTTGGTTGCTGCATCATGAACATCAAATATTCTTTTGGGTCAATCGACGTTTGCAGCATGCCGTTCTGGATCGGGTGTTTTCGGCAATAACCCATTTGGGAGGAGCTACCGCCACTATACTGACGTGTTTGGGTATAGCAATTGTTGCAGAGGGACCGTTAAGATCTACTGCATGGCAAGCCTTAATCGCTCTAGTCATCAGTCATATTCCAGTTGCCTGGGTGAAGAAGAAATACCCTCGCCAAAGGCCTTACCTTACTCATTCTAACGTTAATCTGGGCAAAAACCCTTTGAAGGATCATTCCTTCCCTTCCGGTCACTCCACAGCCATATTCTCGGTGGTTGTGCCATTTGTCAGCCTGGCGCCTATTGTCGGCTTCGTGCTTCTGCCGCTGGCCGGCCTGGTAAGCCTTTCCCGTATTTATCTCGGGCTGCATTACCCTTCAGATTGTCTGGCCGGCTGCGTGCTCGGATCATGCTCTGCTTTACTCTCGGTTGCAATGTTCAGCTAGGATCGATTATTGTTAGGGTACTCTTTTCTCACCGCGCACTGCACCCAGTACATGGTGAGAAAAATGTTGACAGAGATGACTAATGAAGCTTGGAACTCTGGATGAAAAAAGGTTAGGTGACGACCCTTGAGAAAGAAACGGATCTTGCTGTTATCCGAAGGCTTCGGAGCGGGCCACACGCAAGCAGCTCATGCTTTATCCGTGGGATTGCGTCGACTTTCACCCGATTTGCGAACACGAGTAGTAGAGCTCGGTGCTTTCCTGCACCCAACTCTCGCTCCATGGATTTTCTCTGCATATCGCAAGACCCTTATATCTCAACCGAAGCTATACGGGATGGTATATCGCTCCCAATATAAGAAGTCTTTGAATCGAATTACCCAGCTTGCGCTCCATCGAATCTTTTACAGCCAAACTTCAGAATTAATCCAACAATTGAAGCCCGACACGATCGTATGTACACATCCTTTCCCGAATATTGTCGTATCCCGCCTGAAGAGGGCTGGACTGAATGTCCCCCTCTGTGCCGTTATTACCGATTATGACGCGCACGGTACATGGATTAATCCGGAAGTTGACAAATACCTGGTTTCCACCGCCGAGGTCAAAGACAGACTGATGCAAAAGGGAGTCCCGGACAGTGCGATTGAAGTAACCGGAATTCCAGTGCATCCCAACTTCTGGGAGCAGCATAACCGTGAGGAGCTGAGACAGCAATTCGGACTTCGACAAATGCCGACAGTACTCGTCATGGGCGGCGGATGGGGAATGGTCGACAAGGAAAATCTGATGGTCTACTTAACGAGATGGCGTGATCGCATTCAATTCATTTATTGCATGGGCAATAATGAGAAGGTTCGTCAGCAGCTAGCCGAACAGCCTGAATTTCAGCATCCGAATATCCACCTGCTGGGATTTACTAAGGAAATCGATAAGCTGATGGATGTATCCGACCTGTTGATTACGAAGCCGGGCGGGATGACGTGCTCAGAAGGGTTAGCCAAAGGAATCCCTATGTTATTCTACAGCCCGATTCCAGGGCAGGAGGAAGAGAACTGTCAATATTTCACGGAGCAGGGACTCGGTGAACAGATCAAGTCTATGGACACCATTGACTCCTGTTTTGACAATTTGCTACTGCACTATTCCGTCGTTCAAGAGCGAAGAGCAGCATTGATGCAGGATTGGAAGGTGAGCAAGCCCAATCATTGCACCCAAGCTATTATGCGGATGCTTATCCATTAACAGAAGAAGGAGACTGTCCCTAGGTGAACGGGCGTCTCCTTCTTCATGTTTATTTATGTGTTTTATTCTTCTTCAGGTGCCTCTTTATCAGCGGCTAACTGCTGCAGATGCTGACTAAGCGCTGCTTCCCCCAGCACTACTTCAACCCGGTGTATGGGGAAACCGCGTCCTGAGAACTTGCTCTCGTACTCCGTCATCACATTATTAGCCGCCGGACCCTCTGCATGCAAATCCAACGAAATATTTCTCATTCTTAAGCCCAGATCGGCGAAAGTATTAAGAGAGAACTCAAACAGGGAACGGGAGTCGGTCTTGAAGTGGATTTCTCCGCTCTCATTCAGCAGTTCCTTGTACTTGTGCAGAAATCCGGCATGGGTCAGACGTCTGCGGGCATGCTTCTTCTTGGGCCACGGATCGCTGAAGTTAAGATAGATGCGATCGATCTCCCCGGCAGCGAAGGCTTCCTCTATTCGTTCGATGTTCATCCGGGCAAGAGCCAGATTGGCAGGCGCAGCGCCATCCTCCCGACCTGCTGCAAGCCGTGCCTTCTCACTCGCTCTGCGCACTAACTCATCATACATATCCACACCGATATAGTTAACCTCAGGATGGAGCACACTCATCTCGGAGATGAACTTGCCCTTCCCCATGCCAAGCTCAACATGTATAGGCTTGCTATTGCCGAAGAATTCTTTCCAACGTCCTTTGTAATCGCTTGGTGTAAGAATAATGAGTTCCTTTTGACTTTCAATCGCTTCTTTGATTCCTTTTCTACCTCTTAATCGCATGGCTGCTAATCCTCCAAGAAATGCTTATTGCAACAGCATGCGCCATGACCTGCGCACGTTGTCAACATAGTAGTCCCATCATACAGCAAAAAGAAAGCCTCCTCAACAAATCCCGCAGGATTCGAAGAAGAGGCGCTCGCGACCAAATGTCTATATGTCCAAAGTGTAATAATGAATCTTCTCACTCTCAGGTAACAGCTTATGTTCAAGCTCCCGTCGCAGCTTCCGCTTCGCGCTGAGAGCGACATTGCTCTTAGGCAGAAACCTTGAGCCTCCGCTCAAAGCCAAAGCTTCCTTAACGGTCAATTCAATCATGATCTTGTCTTCGCCATTCGGAATCTCAAATGTAGAATTCATTGTTATCACCTCTCGGATTTATTTCCAGTATGCCCAGCTCTGAACATGTTTATGAATCCAAGTACGAATTGTGGTGAAAGCATTGCTGTATCTTGGTTTTAATATAACACACCATGTAAGGTATTGCAAGTGAAAAGGCCGAATTGGACACTTAATTTTTGCCAGTATTTCGACCGTTCTCTTATCGTTAAACCACGTTCTGAACGTTTAAACAGACAGGGTACAAGGTTGTGATAGGTACTATTGGTAGAAGCAGCTCGCTTTTGTTACAATGGAATCACAGAGCGCCTTGATTGGTGCGGCTTCACACAATGGTTGGCGAAGGAGTTAACAGTTGAAATGAACGGCATTGTTGAACAATATCAGGAGCCTCTTCTTTGGGGGGATAAACGATTTCATACATGGAACTACGAGATGCGGGAGCAGTTTGGCACCAAGGTGTTCAAGGTTATGCTCGACGCCGGGTTCACTTGCCCGAACCGGGACGGCAGCATCGCCGCCGGCGGCTGCACATTCTGCAGCGCTCGCGGGTCTGGTGACTTTGCCGGAAGCCGCAGGAATGACCTGGTTACGCAATTCAACACCATCCGCGACCTTCAGCACCAAAAATGGCCGGAGGCCAAATATATCGGCTACTTCCAAGCCTATACGAATACGTATGCTCCGGTTGAAGAGCTGCGCGAGTATTACGAGGTTATTTTGCAGCAGCCGGGTGTAGTCGGGTTATCCATCGCGACAAGACCGGATTGCCTGCCGGATGACGTCATCGAGTATTTGGCTGAGCTGAATGAACGCACTTATTTGTGGCTCGAGATGGGGCTGCAGACAGTCCATGAACAAACCTCAACCCTTATTAACCGCGCCCACGATACCCAATGCTACCTTGATGCGGTGGCCAAGCTGCGCAAACACAACATCCGCACTTGTGCTCATATTATTTACGGTTTACCCGGCGAGACACATGACATGATGTTGGATACAGGCCGGGCGGTTGCGGCAATGGACGTGCAGGGCATCAAGATCCACCTGCTTCATCTCATGCGCAAAACTCCAATGGTGAAGCAATACGAAGCAGGCCTGCTTCGGTTTCTCGAGAAGGATGAGTATGTGAAGCTCGTAGTGGACACGCTTGAATTTTTGCCTCCAGAAATGATTGTACACCGACTTACAGGCGATGCTCCGCGCGATTTGCTTATAGGGCCAATGTGGAGCTTGAAGAAATGGGAAGTGTTGAATGCAATCGATGCTGAGCTGAAATCTCGCCATACATGGCAAGGGAAATTGGCATTGCAGCATAACCATCACACGGGGAGATGAATTCAAGTATGACTAGAGCGGCAAGATCTGGACTCGAATGGAAAAGCATCAAATGGCCCGTTATGTGTACTTCCCTTGCTTTGCTGCTTTTGCTTGCTGGTTGTGGGAAGGATCAGCCTGATGAATCTGGATCCAAGGACAGCTCATCCCGAATTCTGGAGCCAATTACGGCAAGCTCGTCCCCGTCTCCTGAACCCGTCAAGACGAGTGCACCCACTGCTTCTCCTGCTCCTGCAGCACCAACGGCTGCAGTCTCATCCGGACAAGGAGCAGCATCTGCATCAGAACCGCCCAAGCCTGAAACTGTGATCCCTTCACAACCCGATTCGAAACCAGTCGCAAGCAGCGGACCAACTGGTGCTGTCGCACCTGTGCCAGCCCCTACTTCAGCAGCCGAGCCAAAGCCTGACATAGCTGCTACACCGACACCAACTGCTGCTCCCGTTATTAGCGAGCCTGCCAAAACATCGGCAACGCCAGCGGCAAGCGAACCTGCCAAGGCTGTCAATGCATCTGCCCAAGCAGAAGTGCTTTATAAGAGCAGTTGTGTGTCCTGTCACGGGGTCGAGCTCGAAGGAAAGAGCGGTCCCAGCCTGCAGCAAGTAGGTACGAGGAAGACCAAGGAACAGATCATGACGCAAATTAACAAAGGCAGCTCCAAAATGCCCGGCTTCGAGAATAGGCTCGACCAGGCTTCTGTAGAGCTGTTGGCGGTATGGTTGGCCGACAAGAAGTAAGTATTTCGCACATTGCACGCGTCTTTTAGCCAGCTCGTTGTGCGCAATAAGGACCGGGAGGCGATACTTTGTGATGAATATGCGCGCGATAGTTACCGGAGCCAACTCAGGGATGGGACTGGCCACTTCCATAGAGCTCGCCAAACAAGGTGCGTTTGTGATTATGGCTTGTCGAAGCGAAGAACGCGGAAGAAAGGCGCTGGAGCAAGCGCGGCAGCAGAGCGGCTCGGACAGACTGGAGCTCATGTTATGCGATTTAGGCCTACTAGCCAGCATTCGCTCGTTCGCTTTAACCGTCACCACTACATATCCTAATATCGATACCCTTATTAATAATGCCGGCGTAGTGGCCTTGAAGCGGCAGACAACCTCTGACGGCTTCGAAGCTATGATCGGTGTGAATCATCTCGGGCATTTTCTTCTCACCAACCTTTTATTAGAAGCATTGCAGCATTCACCTCAAGGAAGGATCGTGAATGTATCCTCAAGTGCTTACAAGATAGGCAGGATCGATTTCGATGATCCGCATCTTACCCGCGGATATACCGTATGGAGAGGATACTCACAATCAAAGCTGGCCAATCTGTTATTCACCCGGGAGTTAGCGCGAAGACTGCAAGGAACCCGTGTAACGGTTAATGCCGTCCATCCCGGAGCAGTTGGAACGAGCCTCGGAGTTGACAGACAGACCGGATTCGGCCAGATGATCCATTCCTTGCTGCGCCCCTTCTTCCTTAATCCGGCTCAGGGAGCCGAGACCGCTATTTATTTGGCGACCTCTCCTGAGGTCACGGGTGTAAGCGGTGAATACTTCTACCGCAAAAAAATCCTGCCCCTTGCAGGCAGGGCCGCGGATCAGGCACTCGCCCGCAGGTTATGGGAGTGGAGTGAGCAGGAAGTCGGCCTGTAACCATAGTATTTACTTTATTCCGAACAAAAGTGGGGATTATTATGGGATTTCGATCCGTATTAAGCAGCGCGCAGCATTGGATATCTGAACGGCTGAATCATGGCGACATTGTGATTGACGCTACAGTAGGCAATGGCGTGGACACCCTGTTCCTGTGTCAGGCGGTTGGACCGAGCGGCCATGTATACGGCTTCGACATTCAACAGCGAGCCCTTGAGCAGGCTAAGCGGCGAATCGATGCCTATAGAGCAGGCGGCGGCACTGCGGCGGCCTGCGAGCTGTTCCTCCGCAGTCATTCCGAGCTCATAGACGCTCTACCCGCCGATGTCGTCGGCCAAGTGTCGGCGGTTATGTTCAATCTCGGCTATTTGCCAGGAGGTCCCTCTGCTGAAGCAGAAGCTGATCATCACTCCGTCATAACGCGGCCTGGGACGACGATTCCGGCGCTTCAAGCCGCCGCTCGCGTCCTCCGTATCGGTGGAGTCATCACGATTGTGTTATATAGCGGACATGAGGGCGGCAGTATGGAGGCAGAAGCTGTGCAGGCTTGGTCGGAACAGCTCCCGCAGGAGCAGTATCAGGCTGTTCAATATCGTTTCATTAATGCCAGGGCAGAAGCCCCTTATCTGATTGCCATTCTCAAGAAACCCCCAGCAAAAAAATCCAATCTCAACTAAGGAGCTACGACTAGCTATGACGATCAGACCTTATCCTTTGCAATTCAAGGCAGAAATGAAACAACGCGTATGGGGCGGCCGTGCCCTGGAACAATTCGGGCTCGAGCTGCCCGATGGTCCAATCGGCGAAGGCTGGATGATAGGCGATCATCCCAATGGGACAACTACGGTAATGAACGGAGAGCTGGCTGGTCTAGGGCTTGATGAAGTTCGTGCGAAGCATGGTGAATTATTGTTCGGGACTCGAGGATTATCGAGCTCAACTGACCGCTTCCCTCTGCTGATCAAGCTGCTTGATTGCAACGATGATCTATCCGTGCAGGTCCATCCGGATAATGACTATACGGGACTTCCTGCAGGTGAGCTGGGCAAGACGGAAATGTGGTACATTCTCGATGCCAAGCCTGGTGCCAAAATTATATACGGCCTTCAGCCGGGCACCACTCGCGACAGCTTCGCTAAAGCCATTCAAGAAGGCCGAATCATGGAATGCATGCAGGAAGTGGACGTGAAGGCAGGCGATTCCTTCTATATCCCAGCGGGTACGGTGCATGCCTTGTGCGCTGGCGTGTTAGCTGCCGAGATACAGCAGAACTCCGATACAACCTACCGCCTGTACGATTACGATCGTCCTGGCCTGGACGGCAAGCCGCGAGAGCTTCATATAGAGGACTCCTTGCAAGTTATATCCTATGAAGGCAATGATGCCAGCCGAATGACAACCGAATTAGCTGGAACGAATGACTGGCTGACACTCGCCAGATCTCCATACTTCGTTGTGGAGAAGGGCGCAGTCGATGGCTCATGGCAGCTTCAGACAACTCCTGACAGCTTCGTTGTGCTGGTCATCTGCGATGGCTCAGGTACACTTGGATGGCAGGATGGCCAGTTGCAGGTCAAGTCGGGCGACTGCTTCTTGCTGCCTGCTGGATTAGGTGATTATACGCTGGAAGGCGCCTATACCCTACTTCGCAGTTATTTGCCGAATTAAGCAGCTTAACTTGGGCTCTACATCTATTGCTGGATTACTAAGGAGCCTCAAGAGCCCCATTCACGGATGGACGAGAGGCTTCTTGTTCTTTTAACCTTCGAAATATACGCGAGCAGGAGTATGCGCAATGGAGCATCCTACGTTTGAAATGCTGCTGTTCCTTATCGCAGCTGGATTTCTGGCCTCTTTCACCGACTCTGTAGTAGGGGGAGGCGGTTTAATATCGGTGCCCGCGCTGATGCTGACTGGTTTGCCTCCGGGCATGGTGCTGGGCACGAATAAGCTGGGCGGCACGGTTTCTTCCTTGACCAGCTCCACATCCTTTCTATTATCAGGCAAAATTAATTTGCGGTTAGTCCGTTGGTTATTCCCGCTTGCTCTGGCCGGTTCCGTGGCGGGAGCCCTGACGGTCCGATTCATACCCGCTTCCTTCCTCAAGCCCATTGTAGTCATTCTATTGGTACTCGTAACGCTGTACACGCTGTTCAAGAGAAACTGGGGAAGCCTGTCCACGTATAAAGGATTAGGTCGTGGAACCGCTGTGGTCAGCGCCATCATTGCACTGGTCATCGGATTCTACGATGGTTTCTTCGGACCCGGGACAGGCTCCTTTCTGATCTTCGCCTTCCTGCTTCTCGGATTTGATTTTGTAGGCGCTGCCGGTAATGCAAAGGTTCTTAATTTGGCCAGCAACCTTGGGAGCTTGATTACGTTTACTATTATGGGATATGTAAATTTCTATTACGGGATTCCGATGGCAATTTCTATGCTGTTCGGTGCATTAATCGGGTCGCGGGTCGCTATTCGCAATGGAGCAGGGTATGTGAAGCCGCTGTTCATTGGCATATCGACTCTTCTGATCGGCAAACAAATTTGGGATTTCATGCACAGCTAAAAACGGCATATTTGCCTATGTTTGGAGGATGAAACAGCATGACATCAGGATTGTTTGACAGCAAGAATGCTGTATGGTTGTATTTGGGCAACGAGG
>JARBUQ010000087.1 GCA_029239545.1 Paenibacillus sp. | reverse complement strand
AAAGACCTGTGCCATCGATAGCTTGAAAAGCTCTGATCGCCATCTCACGAATCTGCTGAGTCAACTCATCAGACAGCTCTGCCGGAATGACCATAGCTGATTTGCCGTCAATGTACTTGGCTTTGTAATCATAAAACTCATTAGATGAAACAACTTCTCCCGGCACAGATGCAATCGGCTCATCATTTCCAAGAACGGCTACTTCGATCTCTCTCGCCTCAATATATTCTTCCACAATTGCCTTGCGATCATATTGGAAAGCTTCGGAAAGAGCAGCAATTAATTCTTCGCGCGTTCTCGCCTTGGAGATGCCTACGCTTGAGCCCAAGTTAGCCGGCTTAACGAAGCAGGGGTATCCGATCGAAATTTCGATTTCCATCAGGAAGAAAGCTTGATCCTTCTCCCACTGCGCCTTGGTGAAGCTGCGGAATACACACTGCGGCAGCCCTTCCTGGGCAAAAATTTTCTTCATCATCACTTTGTCCATCCCTACTGCAGAAGCAAGCACACCCGCTCCTACATATGGAATGTTGGCAATTTCCAGCAAGCCTTGGATCGTGCCATCCTCTCCAAATGTTCCATGCAGTAAAGGAAGTACAACGTCGAGACCTTGTTCTGACGATGATTCATCCGTGGCCTGAACAGCTCTTGAACCGAAAATAGGCTGAAGTGCGCCGGTTTCCTTCGTCCCTGTCGGGACATCCTGCTGATCAGGCTCGAATTGGAGCAGCTCCTTACGTTCCACCGGCCCCTCCAATAGAGAGCCCGAACGCCATACTCCCTGCTTCGTGATATAGAAGGGTTGAATTTCATATTTCGAATGATCGAATGCCTCAATAACTGCCATTGCCGTCTGTAGTGATACATCATGTTCGCCGGACTTTCCTCCGTAGATCAGACCGACGCGAATTCGTTTGCTCATAGTTACCTCCGCCCATGAATAGTAGTCCAGCAGAACCCTCATGCTAGTTAAAAGGAGAAAAGCTGCTTCAGGGCTGTAGTAAGGCATGCCCATAATAGTTAGAACTGATCGAGAATATGCAGAAAACGGTATTTCGTATTAGGGGTCCATGCATAGGAATCCCGGTAATCCCAATATCGATGCTTACTGTTCACAGTGTGAGCATTCACAAGCGGCATACCGGCGGCATCAATTGCCGTAACGAACGTATTGTGCTGAAATCGGCCATTACCGTCCCAATCGTAACAGATGACATCACCGATTGTTAATTGCGCAGCATGATCCTTAATCTCGGCTCTTAGTCCGGTTCGGCTCGTAGATAAATGCATACATAAGCTGTGAGCAACGGCCCAGCTGAAGCTCCACAGCTCTAGCTTCTGTGACATTCCCTGATACCACCAGCCTGTTTCCCTCTTCCCAGTATAGTTCATAGGCGCTCCCCCTGCAAAGAGGCACTGTGAAACAAAGCTGGTGCAGTCCACTTCAAAAGCGATATAAGCCGGATTGTCGCCATCCCACCATTTATTGGCATATTCTTGCGCCTTCAACCGATTGTACATAACAGGACGAAATGAACCTTCAAAACCGTAACTATTTATTAATCGCGGGTTTAAATAAGGAACAGAACGGTTATGGTAAGCTTGTTGCTGGAATTGCTCCTCTTCAGCCCGCGCAAGAGCTTCCGAGGGTGGAGCGAACCGGGACATGCGTTCCGCATTTTCCGGCTCTACGGATGTTACCAGCCATTGCCCGTCAATCCGCGATACGGTAAGCCGTTCCCGTTCCTTCCGTTCCTCTGTATGTCGGAGGCCGGCCAGCTCGTAAATGAGGCTGCGGCGCATCTCGACATCGACTGCGATCTGGGGGCCGTGCTCATGCTCAGCTGTTTGGCGAATAACAAGTCCGGTTTCATTGCGAAGCGGCTTAACTCGCCTTTCGCGATGACCAGCCTGCAATCTCCGCAGCCGGTACTCCTGCTTTCTCAAATATCGATCATCTCTCACAGTGGACAGCAGTGGTTCAACCTTGTAATCAACCTCCAACTGATTGCGATTATGAATGTATTCGTAAACCGTTTTTTTCCACTTTTCAATCATCTGGAACCCCCCTGCCGAATGGAAAAGGTGATTGTTCTGTTTGGATGGATTTGGCAATCTTTAAAAAGACATTATCCTATTTATATGAAAGGAACGCAGCAAACATGTGTAATTTAACTCTTTACGCCATACTTAGAAGAAGGTATACTTAAGTTAGGAATTATG
The DNA here is from genome assembly GCA_029239545.1 of Paenibacillus sp. Lineage (GTDB taxonomy): Bacteria > Bacillota > Bacilli > Paenibacillales > NBRC-103111 > Paenibacillus_AA. Next base: position 8,579 of record JARBUQ010000087.1, on the reverse strand, counting down.
AAATCACGTTTCATCTGATGAAACTGATTCCGTTTTTATACAAAGCCACATCAACAGGGAGGACCACCCATGTCCAAGAAAGACCATTTTTCCGTAAAGACCCAGCTTACCGTTGGCGGCAAGCCGTTCAACTATTTCAGCCTGAAATCCTTAGAGAACAAAGGCTTTAACGGAGTTGACAAGCTTCCATTCTCTATCAAAGTATTACTTGAAGCGGCAGTTCGTCAATTCGACGGCCGAGCCATCACTAACGAGCATGTTAAACAAATCGCAGGTTGGGCAGAAAGCCGCGATAATAACAAGGAAATTCCGTTTATCCCAGCACGGATCGTTCTGCAGGATTTCACAGGCGTACCGGTCGTTGTTGACCTTGCTGCAATGCGTGACACCATGAAGCGTGCAGGTGGTGATCCTAAGCGGATTAACCCGCTCGTGCCAGTAGACCTTGTAATTGACCACTCTGTAATGGTCGACGCTTTCGGCTCCAAGCAAGCCTTGGAATACAATGAGAACATTGAATTCGAGCGTAACGGCGAACGTTACCGCTTCTTGCGTTGGGCTCAGACTGCATTCGATAACTTCCGTGCGGTTCCACCTGCTACCGGGATTGTCCACCAGGTTAACCTGGAGTACCTTGCTTCCGTTGCTGCAACTAAGACAATAGATGGTGAAACCGTTGTTTACCCAGATTCACTGGTAGGTACCGATTCCCATACAACGATGATTAACGGTCTTGGTGTAGTAGGTTGGGGTGTCGGCGGTATTGAAGCTGAGGCTGGTATGCTTGGACAACCGCTTTATTTTGTTACACCTGAGGTTATTGGTTTCAAATTGACAGGAAGCTTGGCTGAGGGTGCAACAGCTACTGACTTGGCTCTGACGGTTACCCAAATTCTTCGTAAGAAGGGTGTTGTAGGTAAATTTGTTGAGTTCTACGGTCCTGGTTTAAGCAACATCAGCTTGGCAGACCGCGCTACAGTAGCTAACATGGCTCCAGAATACGGCGCAACGATTGGTTTCTTCCCGGTCGACAGCGAAGCATTGAACTACCTTAGAAGCACAGGTCGTGCTGAAGAGCAAATCATGCTCGTTGAAGCTTATTACAAAGCTCAAGGCATGTTCCGCACCGATGAAACTCCAGATCCAGTATTCAGCGATACGATTGAGCTCGACTTGTCCACAATCGTACCTAGCTTAGCTGGTCCGAAGCGTCCTCAAGACCGTGTGGAATTGACGAATATGAAAGATGCTTTCAATGAAATCATTCGTACACCTGTTGAAAAGGGCGGATACGGATTATCCGATGAGAAGATTGCCCAGACGGCACCTGTCTCTCATCCTAACGGTAAGACTTCGACACTTAGCACAGGCGCTGTAGTCATTGCCGCGATTACAAGCTGTACGAACACATCCAACCCTAGCGTTATGCTTGGTGCCGGTCTTGTTGCCAAGAAAGCTGTTGAGCGCGGTTTGACCGTTCCTGGATATGTCAAAACCAGCTTGACTCCCGGATCTCTGGTTGTTAACGAGTATTTGCAAAAAGCCGGCTTAATCGAGCCTCTGGAAGCACTTGGTTTCCACATTGCAGGTTACGGCTGCGCTACTTGTATCGGGAACAGCGGTCCGTTGCCTGACGAAGTAAGCCAAGCCATCATTGACAACGACCTGACTGTGGCTGCTGTATTATCCGGTAACCGGAACTTCGAAGGCCGTGTGCATGCGCAAGTAAAAGCTAACTACTTGGCATCTCCTCCACTCGTTGTGGCTTATGCCTTGGCCGGTAACGTGAACATTGACTTGGTTAATGATCCAATCGGTCATGACAAAGACAATCAGCCTGTATTTTTGAAGGACATCTGGCCAACTAATGCTGAGATCAAGGCTGCTGTTGGCGCAGCGCTTAGCCCTGACATGTTCCGTGCCAAATACGAGAATGTGTTTACCCAGAATGAGCGTTGGAACCAGATTCCTGTACCAAAAGGCGAGCTGTATGAGTGGGATACGAACTCCACTTACATCCAGGAGCCTCCGTTCTTCCAAGGCCTTACTCAGGAATTGGACGATATTGCTGAAGTACACGGCGCCAAAGCACTTGCCCTGCTTAGCGACTCCGTTACGACAGACCATATCTCTCCTGCCGGTAACATCAAGACGGACAGCCCTGGTGGACGTTACCTGCTCGAGCACGGCGTGAAGAAGGAAGACTTCAACTCCTACGGCTCCCGTCGCGGTAACCACGAAGTGATGATGCGCGGAACATTCGCGAACATCCGTATTCGCAACCAAGTTGCTCCGGGCACCGAAGGCGGCGTAACGACTTACTTGCCTAACGGCGAAGTGATGTCGATCTATGACGCATCGATGAAATATCAAGCAGCAGATACTTCCTTGGTTGTTATCGCCGGTAAAGAATACGGAACAGGCAGCTCGCGTGACTGGGCAGCCAAAGGTACCTTCCTGTTAGGCGTCAAAGCTGTAATCGCTGAGAGCTACGAGCGTATTCACCGCAGCAACCTTGTCGGAATGGGCGTTCTGCCGCTTCAATTCCCTGAAGGTCTGGGTTGGAAAACACTCGGTATCACAGGTACTGAAACATTCGACATCTCCGGCCTTGACAACGGTGTTCAACCAGGTCAAAGCGTGCGTGTGCAAGCCACTCGTGAAGACGGCTCGTCGTTCGAATTCGATGCAATCGTACGTCTGGATAGCATGGTCGACGTTGACTACTTCCGTAACGGCGGTATTCTCCAAACTGTACTTCGCCAAATCATTGCTGAAGGCAGGTAAGACTTATATAGAGAAGGAGCGGGACACTTCAGGTGTCTCGCTCCTTTTTTGTGAACTTATTAGCCAGAAAGTATAAAGCTTTTTTGAGGGGAAGAGCGAAGGGGACTCTCCTTGGTTCGGTTCTTGTTGCCGGGGTGGTGGAATTTAGCTGCAAAAGAGCAATTAATTCGAGTTGGCCCGACCAGTGAGGCCGAATTAGTTGCGGATAAGCAATTAAATGGTTAAAAAAGTCGACTCGGGGATCGTGTAGAGGGAATTAGTTGCGGTTCTGCAATTAAAGTCGGCTGATTAGGGTCCGGAGTGTGATTAATTGCCTTTTCGCAATTAAATGAACGTAGGATGGTTTTCTGGAAGAGGGTAACAGCCTCATCGTGTTAATAACCAATCCAAACCCCAAAAGGAGGAAAACGAGAAATAGTAAACTCAGCTTAGGATATTGGTTAAGACAGCTTAACTAATAGCGAAACGCGGGTTAACTAATCGAGCATAAGGCCTCGGATGCCTTGAAAAGTCACGAAGGATGAATCTAATGGGAGTGTTGAGGATACTCGGACTGTAGATCCGTTATATGTGTCCAAAAGCACATATTGCGGTTTTAAGCGGCCACAGGTTCCGTTATTCCTGCAATCAGGCGCCTTTTGGAGTGTATTTAGGTCCAGAGGGACGGAACGTGTGTCCGCATAGGAACATGTGCCCGCATATCGTCTGGCAAATTGAACGCCCTCCTATACGGTGGCGGGACGGACAGGTGTTGCAATGGATAGCTCAATCCTCCAAGCTCTTGAACCTCACTAACACTCCGAATAGCTCGCTTAGACTAACCGACATGCACGGATACCTCATCGATGTCAAAGTGTCCGTCTCATCGTAAGAGGCAGCCAGAGCATAGCCATCTCCCTCGCCTGCTAATACAAATTGATCTACCGCAGAGTGCACCGGGTCAATAATCCAATATTCACTAATGCCGAAACGGGAATAAAGCTTCTTCTTAAGCACCTTGTCACGCGAGCCTGTGCTTGGCGACAATATTTCCACTAGCAGGCTGGGAGGACCCATGATCTTCTCATTTTTCATGATAGACAGGTTGTCGCTCGCAATAAAGATCAGATCGGGTTGGACGATATTGTCTTTACTGAGATGCACATCCATAGGTGCTAGCAGAATTACACCGTCAGCATGACAAGATGTATTAAGGCTCATGTGAAGCTGTCCGAGCAGCGCCTGATGTGTGATTTTGGGAGAAGAAAGAAAGTCATAGCGTACACCCTCAATAATTTCATAACGCTCGGGAATGTCGTAAAAGCCTGTCTGTTCCTTAACAACCGGGGATGACGCTGGCTTGCTGCTATCCTTGCTTTCTTTCATCATGATCTCCTCCTCGAGATAGAATTCATATCTGAATTATACCATACGCGTTCATACCTGTTAGCTATCAACCAAGAAGAGCCGACAAAGAAATATGCCGACTTTTTGATTATGACTTTCCAACTTCTTTATCTTGACCGAAGCACCATTTACCCCCTATGATTAAGTTAACATTTCCCTTTGATAGATGATTGAGCTGGCAACCAGAGGAGGGACCCCACATGGAAACAACCACCATACCCGCAAGTGCTGCAACAAATGCCTCAGTAATTTTAGAAAACGCTTACATAAAAGTGAGCCGAAGAAAAGTATACACCCTTTCCATCTCTGCCTTTTTAGTCATTCTCGCCGTATCGGCCGTTCTCTCGTTCCACGGTTATATCGCTTGGTCCATTGCCAGACCTTATATCGCTCCGCTCAGCTCCAATCCTCTTGAGGCCGTTGGCCTGCAGTATGAAGATGTTGGTTTTGCCAGCAGCAGCGGCGGAAGTACAATGTACGGATGGTACATCCCTTCTCTTAACTCGGACCGTACCGTTGTGTTCTCCCATGGCTTCGGCGGCAATCGCGAGGAGCTCTGGGTCCCCTTCTACAGCCTGGCCAAAGAGCTGCACAAGCAGCGCTATAATGTGCTCCTGTTCGACTACTCCTATGTAACCCCTGAGATTTTGCCTACTGGCGGTGTCCGAGAATCGTTGGAGCTGCAAGGTGCTATCAATTATGTCAAACAGCGCGGGAGCAACCATACGTATGTATGGGGATTCTCTATGGGAGCCGGTACGGCTCTGCAAACTGCCCTGCATAGTGAGGATATAGAAGCGATGGTATTAGACAGCACCTTCCTGCTCGAACCCGAGACGATGTTTCTGAATGTCAGGAATAAGCTTGACCTGCCTCGAATTTCTTTACCGCTTATCCGCTTGTTCTTCCCTATTGTGAACGGGGCCAGCTTGAACCAAATCCCCTACCAAACGATCAAGGAAACCAAATATGCAATGCCCATCCTGTTCATTCACGGCATGAAGGATAAGAAGGCCCCTTTTGATATTGTGCAATCGATTTATGACAATCAAGCTTCAACGGGCAAAGCTGCTATATGGCTTTTACCCGAGGGCCGGCATGAACTGATCTATAAAGCTAACAAGAAAGAATACGTCCAACGTTCCTTATCATTCTTCAAGCACGCAGGTGTGAGTGGAAGCCCATCCCAGCAAGCTGCAGGAAATTAAACCAGAAGCGATTAAAGCTGCTGGTGCGATAAGACTGCGCCCCAACCAAAAGAAGCCCCCTGTACTAAGGAAGCTCCTCCACTGCCAACACATTGGTTTACTTACTTTCGCATTGGCCTTTGTCCTTCATCTCTTCGCAGTAACTTCCACACGCCACCACAGCATGCCTTTACCGGACCATCTTGCCCATCCGATTGGCGGCTTCGATGATTAGCGGCGCATGCTCCTTCATCCGCTCGAGCGTCAGGCGGTTCGCCGGCCCCGATACGGCGAGCGCGTCGGCGAGCCTATGCGAGCGGTTGAAGATCGGCGCGGACACCGCCGCCGCTCCGGGCTCACGCTCCTCGATGCTCGTGGCATAGCCGAGCCGGCGAATCTCGCCGAGCTGCCGCTCGAACACCTCGCGCTCGCGCTTGTCCGCCCAACTGAGCGCATCGAGCAGTTCCTGCTGCTCCGCAGGCTGCGCGAAGGCGATGAGCACCTTGCTCGACGCCCCTACGCTAAGCGGCAGCCTTGCGCCGATCGGTGCTACGCGGCGGATCGCTTGATTGCTCTGCACCGCCTGGATCCGAATCCGCTCGATCCCATCGCGCATATACAAGCTGATTGTCTCGCCCAGCTGATCTCGCAGCCGTTCCATCTCCGGCAGCAGAATGGTCGCCGGATCGTCGCCCTGCTCCATATTCGCAGCCAGCTCCCAGATGCGGAAGCCAAGGCGATACTTCTCCGTTTCTGCATTGCGAATGACGAATCCGCGCCCTTCCAGAGAAGCGAGCAATCGGTGAACCGTACTTTTATGAAGTGAAATCTTACCGGCTATTTCCGTCAGGCTAAGCTCGACGGAGTCCGTAAAACATAGGACAACATCGAGAGCACGTTCAACTGCACGAACTGTCAGTTTCTGATCTTCCATGGGAGAACACCGCCAGATGGTTTCATATAATGAAACAGAGTTTTATTAAATTATACTCCACTCTCTCTCTAATTGCACGTATTTCTAGCGGCTATGATCCTATCGTTTCCATAATTTCTAATAAAAATCTGCACAAACTCCGCATAGTCCAACCTCTCTTCAGAATACATTGGCAGAAGATTGTCGAGAAGGAGGCCGTTCGCAGATGTATAGGTATGAAACTTTTATGCCGCTTAAAATTCTCGATGAAATTCGCACCTGGAAGCGACAGGAGAGAGAATATACGATAGCCATTCGCAATCAAGCTCAGCTGCAGCCCGAGCAAAGGAAGCAGCTGGAGCAATGGGAATCCGTCTTAGGTGAAACAGAGGCAGCTGCTGAGCAGTGGATGAAAGTGATGTGGAGATCTACTCCAGACGCGAGTCCCTCCATCAGCCATTCCATCCACAGCCTGCTGCAAGTGTCATCCGCTCAATCCAGACAAATGGTTCAAGCCTTGTATGGAATGTTAGGAAATCCGGTCAGTCCTATGCGTACTACTGCTCCAGCAGCACCGCCAGCAACCGGGGAAGGCAACTGGTCTGAGCCGTCAACGCCTTACCGCGAAGTACCCATCGGAGGGCATACGCTCCCCCCTCTGCCTTATAACTACAATGCGCTAGAGCCTTACATTGACGAGAAAACGATGCGCATCCACCACGATATTCATCACAAGTCCTACGTGGATGGTCTGAATGCAGCAGAGAAGAAGCTGGCGGAAGCCCGTCAGTCCGGCAATTTTGACCTGGTGAAGCATTGGGAAAGAGAGCTCGCCTTTAACGGAGCGGGACACTACCTGCATACGATATTCTGGAATGCAATGAATCCCAAGGGCGGAGGGCAGCCCAAAGGTGCGCTGGCTGAGCAGATCAAACGGGACTTCGGAAGTTTTGAAGCGTTCAAGCAGCAATTTTCCGCAGCAGCGGAAAAGGTCGAGGGTGGGGGTTGGGCAATTCTGGTCTGGTCGCCTCGAAGTGGAAGACTGGAAATTCTGCAAGCGGAGAAACATCAGAATTTATCGCAATGGGATGTCATTCCCCTTCTCGCATTGGATGTATGGGAGCATGCCTATTACTTGAAGTATCAGAACAAACGGCCTGAGTATGTGAAAGCATGGTGGAATATTGTGAACTGGCCTTATGTGGCCGAGCGATTCGGAGCAGCAAGCAAATTGAAATGGCAGCCTTACTAAAAAGACTGCCATCTATCGCTGCCCTAGATCGATGAATATCCAAGGGATTGTATCAGAAGCGCTCGGCTTTACCGGACCAATTTCTTCAGTAATGTTAAAGCATAGATGAATAGGGCCGCGGCAAGCAGCCAAGCCCCGATCTGAATGCTTACTGTAGCCTTGACAGAAGCGCCAATTGCGATGAAGGCCCAGACGAATACAGCTATGTATACAGGATCTACATATCTTCCTCCAATCCACACCGCGAGTCCGGTTGCGACAACTAACATAATAAGCGTCCAGGCTTCGTTCGACAATCCCCAGCCGCTCCAATCATTGGCATACAGCACTACGCTTACATTGACAATAGTTGCCACCGAAATCCAGCCCAGATAAAGACTGAATGGAAGCTGCACAAGCCATTGAACCGCTCTCGAACGGGTGCTTGAACGAGTCTTCAGGTAAATCACAATTAGGGTAATCAGAAGCCCGAACATAATGAAAACACTGGAATCGATGTACAAATACTGCCACAACAAAATCCATGCACAATTAAAAAGACAGCTAACCACAAACCAAGGTCCCACTGCTTGGACCTCCGGCTGCTTCTGACCAGAAGGCAGCAATTGATACACAACAAAACCTATCAGGAAGGCATAGATGACACTCCAAATGGAGAAAGCATACGGTGCTGGTGTAATCAAAACCGGGAACATGGCGGAAATCTCTCCAGTCGATCGCCCGCCAAGGGGGATCGCGGTTGCCAGCCAATTTAGTATGAGGACCACCCCTAAAGCAACTGCATTCAACCATCGATAAGACATAGCTACCAACCTCCTTTGTAATGTGAAACCATCAAGAGTGCCCCGCCTCCTATTCATTACCCACTTTCTTCACTATATGCTCATCCTGCAATAAAAAAGTAGTACCCGTCCCAAAATATATGGAATCCTGCCAGCCAAGCGCAAAAAGGACTGCTCAGCGAATAATGTACTCTCGCTAAACAGTCCAACACTATCAATATTGCTATTCGGGGACTCATTCCTGATTCTCCCTATATTGCTGCTTCCCCTCT
>JARBUQ010000086.1 GCA_029239545.1 Paenibacillus sp. | reverse complement strand
ATTCTAGTCATCGGCTCGGGTGCGGCGGGCATGATGGCTGCAAAGGCTGCTGCACTTGAAGGCGCTCAAGTGGTTTTAGTGGATAAAAGCTTGGTTGGACGCGGCGGCGCGACGATTCTGGCACAAATGACGGTTGCAGTTGCACTGGGGGAAGCTGAAGAGGATACTCCGGAGATCCATTTTCAAGATACATTGAAGGGCAGCCGCGGAATGGCGGACCCGGAAATTGTCAGAACGATTGTGGATCGTGGACCTGAGCTTGTATTGGAGATTGAAGGGTATGGGGTGAAATGGGCCCGAACACCAGATGGAAAACATTCGCAGGTTGTCGCACCAGGTCATTCGCGCAGACGTTGTGTCTATGTTGATATCTTGAACACAGGCGGCGCCACTTCGGCAGGTTTAAGAAAAGCGATTTGGAAGGACGAGTCCATTAAGCGCTTAAAAAATATAATGATCACCAAATTGGTTGTTGAGGATGGCGCGGTTGTAGGTGCCGTTGGCTTTGCAATGGAACAATTCCAACCCGTAATGATCGCGGCGAATGCCGTTATCCTGGCAACCGGTGGATTAACCGAAGTGTATGAACGCAACAGCGCATCGGCGAACATGACAGGGGATGGTTTTATTCTGGCGGCAGAAGCGGGAGCGGAGCTGCGGGATTTGGAGATGGTTCAATTTTTCCCGATTGCTCATCTGTATCCTCCACTGGTTGGCATTGATCCTATTATGTGGGACCCGTTCCGGTATAAGCTGGGTGGCCGACTCTTGAATGGGAACCATGAGGAATTCATGGATAAATACAATAACGAAGTAGCAGGAAATTATACGGCTGCACGTGATCAGACCACCTTTGCGATTTTTAAGGAAGTGGAAGCAGGGAGAGGCACACCACACGGCGGGGCTTATCTTGATTTCCGTATGGTGCCTGAGGATAAACTGAAGGAAGCGTTCGGACCGGTCATCGAAATTTTGAAAAATCAGGGCGTCGATCTGACCAAGGATATGGTGGAGGTCGCTCCGATGGCTCATTTTACGATGGGCGGTATTCGGGTTAATACAAGAATGGAGACGACGGTGCCCGGGTTGTTCGCATGCGGCGAGCTGATCTATGGCATGCATGGCGCCAACCGGTTGTCTGGCAATGCAATCACGGAAACCTTTGTAACCGGACGTATTGCTGCTGAGACCGCATCCAAAGCCGAGCGCAAGCCGGAATCCACTCGTCTCAAGGCTGAGCTGGAGCAGGAGCTCGAACGGTTGGAGCAGTTCTGGCATCCTCGTGAGGTAAGCAAGGACGAGGCTTCTATGCTGTCTGTGAAGCGGGAGCTGCAGAAGCTGATGTGGGAAGGCGCAGGACCGCTTCGTACGGAAGAAGGCTTGAGAAGCGCGTGGGATCGGCTTCGTGAGCTCAGCGGACGAGTAGAAGACATCGCTTTGGCCAAACAGAGCTTCTATGCGCTGACGTTAGTAGAAAAGATTGAAATGGTTAACATGATCAAATTGTGTGAGTCGATCATTATTGGAGCGTTGGCCAGGCGTGAATCCAGAGGCGCGCATACTCGTTTGGATTACGCTCAAGCCTATGAAACAGCGGTCAGTACGAGGTTTTTGCTTGATTCAAGCCGTCAGTGGACGATGCAGGAAATTCCATTGCCTGAACCTAAACAACTGAGCAAAGGGGACAATCAATGATGGCTACCATAACTTTACATGTCGTCCGTGGTGATGTGGAAACGGGGAGAAGAACAGAAGACTACGAGGTGCCCTATCGTGAAGGAATGAGCTTGCTGGACGCTACTTTATGGATTCGTGAGCATAAGGAGCCGTCCTTTGCCGTAAGATACTCCTGCCGATCGGCCAATGCCTGCAAGGAGTGTATGGCGGTCGTTGACGGTAAAGCAGGTTACTTGTGCAGCATTCGGGCGGTGCCTGGCTCCAAGGTGAATATTGAGCCTTTGACAGGTCTTCCTTGGATCAAAGACTTAGCGACTTCACTGGATTAGGATGTGATGGATAATGGCGTGGCTTAAACCGCAAAATGTGGACGAAGCGCTGAAGTGGATGAATGAGTATGAACCGAAGGTTGTTTGCGGTGGAACGGACCTCTTCGTTAATTGGCAGAACCGGAAAAGCACCGCTGATGCTGTGAATTGGTTAGATATTCAAGGTTTGCAGGAGCTGAAGCAAATCGAACGGACAGAAGAAGGGCTTGTATTGGGGGCTGCCATAACGGCTGCTGAGATTTGGCAGGATGATAGGCTGCAGTGCTTTCCTTCTCTGCGTCAGGCGGCTCGTATTGTCGGAGGCTGGCAGATTCAGAACCGCGCCTCTGTAGGAGGCAATGTGGCGAATGCTTCTCCGGCGGCCGATATGGTCGTTCCTTTAGCTGCATGCAAAGCGATCATTCGGGTGTCCGGCATGAACGGGAGCCGAAGCATCCCTATTTCGGAGTTTTTGCTCGGTCCGAGAAAAACGGCTTTGAAGCCCAATGAAATCCTTACCTCCATTCTCATTCCGGATGCTTGTTTGGACGTACCGCAAGTTTTTTTGCGGCATGATCAACGAGGGGCTACAGACATTTCGATCGTTTCTGTTGCATTGATCCTGAAAGGGAATCGTGAGCAGATTGAGTGGGCAAGCGCTGCAGTAGGTGCGGCGAATCCGGTTCCACTCACGCTACCTGAAGAAGATAGTCAATGGAAGGGCAGCTTGAGTGCGGAGAAATTGACGAAGATAGCGAAGGCCTACGCTGCGCACAGCCGCCCAATTACCGACGTGCGGGCAAGTGCGGAATACCGTCAAGCGATGGTTAAAGTGTTTTTGGAGCGTGCAGCCAAGGCGCTAGTTGGTGTGTTATGATGCCGCAGCAAGCTGATCATTGAGGAATGGCTGACCATGCATGAAATAGATGCCGGAGGGGTGCGAACGATGGAACAAAAATTAACGATTGCTATGTCCTATAGTGATAGAACCCAAAAGATTATGTCGGGGCAGGAGCAGCTCCCCCCTTATATATTAGAGCCTCAAAAAGCAACAGTGGAAGAAATTTTCGTCAATCAAATATCGGCAGCCGTCTATGATGTCGCTGAGCTTTCCTTGGCTTCCTATTTAATTTCCTTGGGCAGAGGCGAACAGCGACTGACCGCTATTCCTGTCTTTCTCTCGCGCTCATTCCGCCACAATGCGATTTATGTTAGAGCAGACAGCCCTTGGGTGCATCCTTCCGAGCTCAAAAACCGCCGTTTTGGTTTTCCCGAATACCAAATGACAGCAGCCGTGTGGGTTCGCGGGTTTTTCCGGCATGAGTGGGCCATTGCCAATAATGAGATGTCCTGGTTTACGTACCGTGATGAACGAGTGCCAATTGAAACGCCTGCGCAGCGCGGCACAGGTGACGATATTTTCGAAGCGCTTATCCGCGGAGAAGTAGATGCCGTTATGACAGCGCGACGTCCGCCTGCTGATTATTTTCCATCGACGGGTGAAGGCGGAGTGCTTCGCCGGTTGATTCCCGATGTGTGGGAGTCGGAGCGCGAATATTATACAAGGACAGGTATTTTTCCAATCATGCACCTTGTCTCTTTGAAGGAAGAAACCGTTAAACACAATCCGGAGCTTCCGCTGCAGCTGTATCAATTGATGCTGAATCGTAAAAATGAAGGTATTGAACAAATGTTTGAAACGATCAAAAACAATACGTCCGCACCTTGGATTTGGGAATCGGTTGAACAAAGCGCCAAGCTGATGAATTCGGATATTTGGCCCTATGGCATGCAGGCGAATTGGCATCAGATTGAGCTGTTTATGTCCTATTTGCAAGAGGACGGGCTGTTGAATAAAACACTTGCCCCTGAACAAATATTCCATCCTTCAGTACTGCATACTTGAGAAAGGAAGTGAGTTCGATGAGCGGATTGCGTTCGAATACACTAAACCTGACGATAAATGGTTGTGACGCCCGGGTAGATGGTGGTGTCTCAGAGCCGTTGGCTGATATTCTCAGGGAGCAGCTGGGACTTACGGGTACCAAGATCGGCTGCAGAACGGGCGAGTGTGGAGCTTGTACCATCCTTATAGATGGCAAGCCTGTCGTCTCTTGTCTGATTCCTGCCGCTTCGGCTGAGGGTCACAACATCCAAACGATTGAGCAGCTCTCTCTTCAGGATGATTTTCAACGTCTAGTGAAAGCGATGATTGAAACCGGCGGCGTTCAATGCGGCTTTTGTACTCCGGGCATTATGGTGACGCTCTGGGCCTGGCTGCAGGACAGGACCTTGTTCGGAGGAGATATCGGGTCGGCTTTGAAAAACAACCTGTGCCGTTGTACCGGCTATCAAAGTATTATTGCTGCTGTTGAAAAGGTGATCGCGGCCGAAGGAGGGGCGCAAGGATGATCCAAGGAAGAAAGTCGAAAAATGATTTGGAACCAAAGGTAACAGGCAAAACCCAGTACTTACATGATATGAACCTCCCGGGACAGCTTATGGGAGGAACCTTCCGCAGCCCTTATCCCCACGCCAGAATCACCAGATTGGATGTAAGTAAGGCCCGAGAGGTGGAGGGTGTGGTCGCCGTTCTAACGGGTGAAGATGTTCCGCACTATGAGTTTGGACCGACCAAATACAAAGATTGGAACATTCTTGCCAAAGACAAGGTTCTGTTTATCGGGGATGAAATTGCCGTTGTTGCAGCTGAAACGAGGGAAGCGGTTGACCGTGCACTCGCTTTGATCGAGGTCGACTTCGAAGAGCTTCCGGCCGTATTTGATCCAGAGGATTCATTGCTGGATTCCGCGCCTGAAATTCATGCAGGAGTGGACCGCAATCGTCAGATGCATGTGTTAGTGGACAGAGGGGATATGGAGCTTGCCCGAAAAAATGCTCATATTGTACGCGGCGGCCGTTATTATTCGAACCGGATCTATCAAGGTCATATGGAGCCTATAGGGGTGCTGGCGTCCTGGTCGGAGGAAGACGGGCTTACCCTATGGGCAGCATCGCATATTCCTTATCGAGCCAGAGAAACGTATGCCGCAGGCTTCGGATTGCCTGAGGATAAGGTGAGAATTATCGTTCCGCCGATCGGTGGCTCATTCGGGGCCAAATATGTTCTTAAGCTGCATGTTACAGCGGCGGCGCTTGCGATGAAGACAGGCCGCCCCGTCAAAATGATAATGGATCGTGCTGAAGATATGCTGACTGCACATCCCCGGGTGCCTTTGACGTATGATATCGAAATTGGCGCGGCTGCGGACGGCACCTTTTTGTATAAGGAATTAATTGTTTACGGCGATGCAGGCGCAAGAATATATTGGAGCCCTAACGTATTGGCAACAGCCTGCACACGGACGGACTGTATATACAATTTTGGCAGTATCAAGGCCGAAGGGCATCTATGCTATACCAATAACAGCCCGACCACATGTATGCGCGGGTTTGGCAATGCGGAGACGTTGTTCGCCGTAGAAAGTGTAATCGATGAGCTGGCAATTGGGCTTGGCATGGACCCTGCGGAGATCCGATTGAAGAACATAGTCAAACAAGGGGAAACCACGATTCACGGCTATAAGCTGGAAACGTGCAACCTGGATCAATGTATAGAAAAGGTGAAAGAAATATCGGGCTGGGAACGTCGGGATCATTTACCTCCCAACCATGGTCTGGGCTTAGCCTTGGCTAATCATGTTTCCGGGTTCAGAGCTATTGATCCTAGATTCGACGGCTCCACGGCTATTCTAAGAGTGACGTCTGCAGGGGATTTTGAGATAGAAACAGGTGAAATCGAGCTGGGGCAGGGCATGTCTGTTACCTATGCCAGAATTGCCAGCCGCATACTCGGTATTCCTGAGGAGCAAATTGCTGTTAAATCCGGTGATACGGGAAGGTATCCGTTCGGAATCGGTACACTGGCTTCACGAAGCACTGTCATGGGCGGTAATGCCGTAATGAAAGCTTCTGAGGAAATGCTGAAGCAAATGAATGAATTGATCCAGCAAGTGGTTGGGCCAGGTGCTGTTTTCGAGAAAGGTGTAGTTTCCTATGAGGGGAAAACTTTCACATTGAAGGATATATCTTCATGGTACAGGGCTAGACATGCCGGTGACGAATTTGCGGTCAAGATGACCTACACTCCGAATACGGAAATGCCGGACGCCACTTATTTTGGCAACCCGTCTCCGAACTATCCCTTTGCCGCGCATGTAGCAGAGGTGGAAGTTGATCCTGATACAGGCAGGAGCCGGATGATCGGTTATTGGGCTGTCCATGATTCAGGTACGATTATCCATGAGACTATGGCTAAGAGTCAAGTCATTGGAGCGGTAGCGCAGGGAATCGGCTGGGTCTTGATGGAGGATTTTGTTGTTAAAGAAGGTCGTGTGCAAAACCCGTCGATGATGGATTACCGGATGCCAGGCGCGAAGGATATTCCACCCATTGAGATTGCCTTCATCGAGGAGCCTGATCCGAATGGTCCTATGGGCGCCAAGTCGCTTGGCGAGGTAGCGTTGGACCCGGTACCTGGAGCGATCGCTAATGCGATAGCGCATGCTACAAGCAAGCGGGGATATCGGTTGCCGCTTTCCGCGGAACGTGTGTGGAAGATGATCCATGAGTAGCCCTTTTCGACAACCGAGGTGTGGCTTATGAGAGAAATTACGTTGGCTCTTAAGCATTGCACAGAGATGCGGCTTGCTTGTGTTGTTGCAACAATCATTCAGGTGGAGGGTTCTGCCTATCGCAAAGAGGGAGCTCGTTGTATCATCCAGTCGGACGGGAATATAATCGGTATTCTCAGCGGAGGCTGCCTGGAAGAGGATATTAAGGAGCATGCGCTCGACGTTATTCATAGCGGGCAGCCACAGAAGCTGTATTATGATTTCCGCGCGGGTGAAGATGATCTGTGGGGCCTCGGACTTGGCTGCAATGGAGCAATCACGATTTGGCTGGAATGTTTCGATCCGATCAACCTCCCGGGGGAAGCTGAAGCCATGCTTCATGATTATGAAGCTAGAGAAGCTTGTACGGAAGCTTATTATGCTTTCACTGTGCTGACCTCTGAGCACCCCGGGTTGTACGCTCCCGGGCAGCGCTGGAATGTGCCGGCAGGCGCTGAATCCTTAATGTTTGATCTTCCTTCGAATACAAAGACGAAGATCGCCACAGCCTATATGGACGGCAAGCAGGTAGAGGTGCTTGTGGAGACGGTTCAGCCTGCCCCAAGGCTTACCATTATAGGGGTGGGAGCTGATGTTGTTCTTCTGTGCCAAATGGCAAAAATGCTGGAATGGACGGTTCATATCGTTTATCACGAAACCTCCCGAGCGGTTAAAGAGCACTTTCCAGCTGCCGATGAATTGCTTCATATACCAAGAGGGGACTTCGCAAGCCTCGCTGCATACCCGCGACATTATGTTGTAGTTATGACGCATAATCTGGAGCTTGATCAGGAAGCGGTCAAGCAGCTGCTGCCTCAAGACAACGTTGTGTATATAGGGGTATTGGGTTCGAAAAGCCGAATCGGCAAGATTGTTGATTATGTAAGTCGTGCAGATGATTTTAAGCCGCAAGGGCTTCACAAATTGTATTCTCCCATTGGCCTTGATATTGGCGCGACGACACCCCAGGAAATTACATTAAGCATTATGGCCGAAATCATTGCTCATTGGAATGAGAGAAATGGCGAATCTTTACGGGTAACGAAGAATACTGGGAGAATGGCACACTCGATTCCGGGAGGGGAGTAACGATGTCTGAATCCGTTTGGCTTGTAATTCTTGCTGCTGGACAGTCGAAACGGATGGGCAGCCCCAAGCAGCTGCTCCCCATACAAGGTGAGAGTCTAATTCGGTATGTCACCAAAAAAGCATTATCCGTGGAAGGGATCCATGTTGCTGTAGTGGGTCCTGAGGGGCCGATTATGAAGCAGCAATGCGCTGATCTGCCGATTGCCTGGATTGAGAACAAACAGGCTGATCGCGGAATGAGCTCATCGATTCATGCAGGGGTTGAACACGCTGTGGCTTGTCGGGCAAGGGCAGTCATTATTGTATTGGGTGATCAACCCGATCTGGACTCGCGGGTCATTACTCAGATGGTTGCGGCCTACTTGCACACCCCAAGCGCCATCCTGCAAGCACGATATGAGGGCCAACCGGGGCATCCAGTGTTATTCGACAAAGCCTTATTTGCCGATCTTATGCAGCTTGAGGGAGATAGCGGCGCCAGACTGCTGATTCGTGAGAACAGCTCTTCCGTACAATATGTTGAAGTATCGTCTGCCGTTCCGCTAGATTTAGACACGCCTCTGGAATACGAGGAATATTTGCGATCCATTGACGTTCGTTCCGCTGATTGATCCAGTGAGGTTAAAGGAAACTGTAGTGAAGGAGTATACTTCGCTACAGTTTCTTTTGCATTTGGGGGCATACGAACAGTAATGTTTAGGTATAAGCATTATTTCCTACCTATATAGGGAAACCCTATGCTAAGTTGGATATAGTAAAGGAATCGGATGGGAACGGGAGTGGGAAGTATGGAGCTACACATTTCAAATCAACTAAATAATGCCGACAAAGCTTTTGTAAGAGATAAGATGATAGAGTTTAATTTGAGGCATTTCCCTGAAGACTTAAAAGGCAGGTATCAAGAGGTAAATCTATTTCTAAAAAATGCGGATGGTCAAATCTTTGGTGGAATGGTTGGCGAAATATGCTGGAACTGGTTGGAGATACACTATTTATTTGTGGATGACGCGTTTCGTAAATTAGGATATGGCAAAAAACTATTGTCTGAGGCTGAAAAAGTAGCTAAAGACAAAAAATGCGATTTCATAAAGCTGGATACCTTAAGCTTTCAAGCATTAGACTTTTACATAAAGCAAGGATTTGAAGTGTTTGGAACGATTCAAAATGCTGGCAGACATACGCATTATTATCTTAAAAAGGAAATCCGCGCAGAGGCTTCAACACCAAGTTAAGTCTGGATACAGTAAATCCGGGTTTTGTATATGCCTACTCCCGATGATATTTCTTTTTATCGGCTTCAGTGATTTCCCGTATGACCCGGCAAGGGTTTCCGACGGCAATCACACCGCTGGGAATATCCTTTGTAACAACGCTCCCCGCACCGACAATCGTATTATCGCCTATGGTCACGCCCGGCAGGACGGTCACGCCCCCTCCGATCCAGACGTTATTCCCAATTGAAATCGGATAGGCATATTCCAGACCCTGATTCCGCTGTTCCGCATCCAGGGGATGACCGGCTGCATAAAATCCGCAATTGGGCGCGATAAACACATTGTCACCGAAGGTGATTTTGGCTGCATCCAACATAACGCTATTGTGGTTGATATAGAAGTTTTCACCGATTTCGATGTTATAGCCGTAATCACAGACAAAAGGCTGCTCAATCAGGAAATTCTCTCTTGTTTTCCCCAACAGTTTCTTTATAAGGGTCTTCCGTTCTTCTACCTTTTTAGGATGCAGTTGATTGTACTCATAGCACAGACCCTTAGCAAAGCTGCGCTCTTCTATCAGAGCCTTGTCGTGATTTGCGTTGTAGAGTAAACCTTTTTCCGCTTTTTCTTTTTCTGACATAGCTATTCTCCTTCATAACATGGCCACCAGCGCTGGTCGGACAAGAATGTCTGTACGGTACCAGTATAGACGATCAGAATATATTCTAGTACAACAGGGGGAAGCAAGGGAGTTCAATTGCTGAGTTGATGCGGACACAGGTTCCGTGATACGACTATTAGGCATGAATTCACTCAAAAAGGCCACTGATTGCAAGAATAACGGGTCCTCTGTCCACTTGAACCCCCAAAGAGGCCTTCTGGACCGAAATAGCGGATCTGCTGTCCATTTACGAATCAATGGTTGTAAAGATCGAATTAGAGAAGCAACTTAAGGAGGATTACTGAAGTATGATTATAAGAAAAGCAGAGGAACCCGATATAGACGCTCTCATCCTTATGAGATGGGAATTCACGTTAGAGCATCAGCCAGAGGTGAGGGATGACTATGACCTTTTTGTCACGGAATGCAGAGTGTTTCTGCTTCAGGCGATTCGGGGTGATCGATGGCACATTTGGGTTGCAGAAGTAGATGGATTCATCGTGGCTCATGTCTATATCCAACTGATCGATAAGGTGCCGAGGCCAGGACGCATTACTTACCCATTCGGCTATATGACCAATGTCTATACGCATCCAGATTATCGATCACAGGGGATAGGCGGCCAGATTTTGAAACGAATTAAAGAGTGGGCGGCTGAACACAGATTTGAATTCATCATCGTTTGGCCTAGCGAGGACAGCAGGGATTTCTATACACGGAATGGATATACGCTTTGTAATGATCCGATGGAGCTGATTTGCTGAAATAGTGAGGTTGGAGGGGCACCAATGATACTAAGTATAGATATCCGAACACAGAAGCACCGGGCCTGCAGATGATTAGCGCTGCGGGCACGGTGCTTCCGTGTCGATCAATAGAGAGGAGAAGATTGCATGTACCTCAGGTCAATTTCCACTGGAAAGTACTTCCTTGAGTGACTCAGTCTAATTGAGGAGAAGGCTTGGCTGAGCTATTATCATATTAAGCAGCCCATTGCGATCGGAATCCATGTTTATTTCCAAGTTCATAACTCCTTCAATGTTAACTGCAATTTCGGTTCCGGCCTTATTAGAGGATATGTTTTGCACGATATGTAACACCTTTCCATCCCCAATCACTTTTAGTGGGCCTTGTGCTGTGTCGGAAATGATGCTTTCATCCGCACCTACAATTGCAGAAAATTGTTTGTAGTTGAC
>JARBUQ010000085.1 GCA_029239545.1 Paenibacillus sp. | reverse complement strand
GCTGCTCAGCCACCGATTCAGTCTCGGAAGCGGGATAATAATGAATCTGGGCGATCAGGCGAAAAGTGGAGAGAGCGGCAATTTGAAGGTCGGGATTCATCCGGAGAAATGGGACAACCTGCTGATCGCCGGAGATAAACAAGCGATTGAGCATGAATTGGCTGCTTATTTGACCATGCTGTCCCATATTGGCAGCTTCCGGCTCATACAGGAGCATTTATTTGGTTTCGTCTACTATTTGAGCAATTTCATAGACCGCAACGATATCGATCGATCGGCCATCGGACTTGGCAACCGCAACCTGTACGAGGAGCTGCTGCTGCTGAATAATCAGGACAGCGTGAGCAACTGGCTGATGACACTGCTCGCCGATATAAGCGGACAAATCGATTTAAGCCGCAATACGAAAGAAAACTTCTGGATCGGCGAAATCGTCACCTTCATTCAAGCGAATTACGCGGATCCGAATTTGTCCGTAGCGATGATCTCTGATGGCATTAACCTAAGCCCCAATCATATTGGACGTTTGTTCAAAATCATTACCGGGGTTTCGCCGATCGACTATATCAATGAGTACAGAGTAGAGCGGGCCAAGCGGCTGCTGATCGATTCCAACCTGAAAATATTCGAAATCTCAGAAAGTGTCGGCTTTCAAACGACGCATTATTTCAACAAACTTTTCAAAAACAAGGCAGGTGTCACCCCAGGGGATTACCGTAAAATTCATACCGCTCCGATTGACCTTTTAAAGCGTGATTAGCGTCTGTGATCTTAGCCCTCACAGCATCCGTTCAATAACCCAGAATGCAGCAATACAGAGAATGGCGGAGGAACCGAACGCGAATCCTTTGGGATACGCCCTGCTGGTTTGGAATAGGGCCAAAAGTGGGCTTGCCGCCACAATCAGGCCGATTTGGACAGCCTCAATCCCGACATTAAAGCTGATCAGGGACGTGACAAGATGAGATCTCGGAATGTCCAGCTCGGAGAGGATGCCTGCGAAGCCAAGCCCATGAACGAGACCGAATACGAAGGTTAACTGCCAGCGACGATTGCGATTCTTATAAATCAGGTTCTCTATAGCGACGTATACGATGCTTGCAGCTATGAGAATTTCCACCAGATTGGAAGGAAGGGGATTCCAACCCAGCACGGCAAATGTCAAGGTCAGGCTGTGGGCGATTGTGAAAGCTGTGGCGATCTTGATGTAATCCAACAAAGGCTGCTTGCGAAGAAGCAAGGCGAGCAGGAAGAGCAGATGGTCGTAACCAGTCAGGATGTGGTGAACGCCAAGCAGGAAGAACAATAGCCAACCCGATTGTGAAATGTCGGATTTCTCCTGCGCCTTGGAAGTGTCAGCTTCAACGTTATTTTCATTGGCAGTGCGCTGCTGCTCCTGTATGGAGGAACTCAGCGCAGCCGATGATTTCTCATCGGAATTCTGCTCAGCCCCGACATGAATACCGCTCTGGTCCAAGCTGCTACAGCAACCTTGCTGTCATTCAACTCATCAGTTTCCAGAGCGTTGTCTTGATTGCGATCGATTCCTGCAACCGATTCAATAACAGATAAGTCATCAATTGTAAATGTTAGGTCAATCGAATCAGGTTTCACTTGTAGGGTGCTGTAGCTGACACTGAGAGGGTGAGCGGAGACTGGGGAAACAGGCAGCAGCATAAGGAATAAACCAATGAAGGAGAGACATAACAATTGCCGTAATCTGAGCATAAATCATCCTCCTTAAACTTTTGGGGAGCAATAATAATTTTTTTTCGAACTGTGCAGGAATATGAAAACAATTGTCAAATTATATATATCATATAGTGGTCTATACGTCTACATGTTTGACTTATAGAATCAGGCTCAGCTATGTTATAGTAGATGTATCCAAATCGGGAAGGGAAGTTGGTTATTTCAATGAAACATACGCTCAACAAAAATATCCCCGTCCCGCTTTACTTTCAATTGAAGCAGCATTTGATTGAGCAAATGGAAAGCGGGGAATTAAATCCGGGAGATAGCATTCAATCCGAACGGGAGCTCAGTGAGAAATTCGAAATTAGTCGTATGACGGTTCGACAAGCAGTACTAGAGCTCGTTAATGATGGCCGGCTGATTCGCGAGCAGGGGAAAGGAACTTTTATAGCTCAACCCAAAATCAATCAGGGGCTGTTCAAGCTGACGAGCTTCAGTGAGGATATGATAAGCAGGGGGATGAAGCCAGGAGCTTACGTGGTGGATGTAATTATTAATCAGCCTTCAGCCAGCGTCCAGGCTGCTCTGAAGATCAAGTCCTCAGCATCCGTAATTATTCTGACACGGGTCCGCCTGGCTGATAATAAGCCAATGGCGCTCGAAGTTACGCATCTTCCGCTGCGCCGTTTCGAGGGTCTGGAGAAGGAGAGCTTTGAGGGGGTATCGCTTTATCATCTGCTTGAAAGCAAGTTTGGTGTAACACCGGCTTCAGCTTCCCAGACCATAGAGGTTGGTATGCCGACCCCTCGTGAGATGAATTTGCTGCACGTAAGTCCGGATGTTCCGGTGCTGTTAATCAAGCGGGTTACTTGTGACCGCGAGGGCAGTCCCTATGAGTTTGTAAAATCTATTTACCCTGGCGATCGTTACAAGTTCCATGCGGAGCTGGTCCGTTAGCTGTAAGCTGGCGGATTCCTTTGAGGAGGTGATCCTTGTTTCTGACTAATTGAATGCAAGGTTATAGAGTATCGATGTAAGCGCTTCACAAAGAACATGCTGCGTATACTGCTGCTTAATGAAATCTACACATTCGCTGAAGCAAGGATGTGCTATCATAGTTGTGTAGAGTCATACATATAGTGGTCTATACGTATTAACCACTAATCCGACTCCTAAGGAGTTTCAAATGAAAGCGAGGACCCAAGCATGTACATGAATACGGACCCATCGATAGCATCAGGCAATCTTCAAGCATTAACTTCCGAGCAATCCAATGAACAATCCTCACACTTGGATTTGATGACTACGGCGGCTATTCTGACGACCATGAATAACGAGGATCAGGGCGTCGCGCTCGCCGTCCAGAAGGTTATCCCGCATATTGAGAAGGCGGTTGACCTTATTGTGGATCGGTTCAATCGGAAGGGACGGCTTATTTATATCGGAGCTGGAACGAGCGGCCGTCTCGCGGTTATTGACGCCTTGGAATGCCCCCCGACCTTCGGTACACCGCCTGAGCAAGTGTCTTTCCTGCTGGCAGGAGGAAGAGATGCCATCCTGCTTGCTGTTGAGGGAGCAGAGGATGACTTCGAGCTTGGAGCAGCGGAGCTGGGCACAATGAATCTCCGTCCTGAGGACTGTGTTGCAGCGATCAGTGCCAGCGGGCGCACTCCATATTGCCTGGGAGCTTTGCAATATGCAAGAACGATAGGGGCAGCGACGATATCAATATGCTGCAATAGCTCCACAGAGATGGGCAAGCTGTCCGAAGCGGCAATCGAGGTTGTCACTGGCCCGGAGGTGCTTGCAGGCTCAACGCGTCTCAAGGCAGGTACGGCGCAAAAGCTGGTGCTCAATATGCTAAGCACAGCGAGTATGGTGCGAACCGGCCATGTGTATGGCAACCAGATGGTCGATATGCAGCCGACCAACGTCAAGCTTAAGCACCGGGCCAAGCAGATTGTTGCCGATGCTGCGCAAGTGGATGTGAGCCAGGCTGAGCAGGCATTACAGGCAACCGACTGGAGCATCAAGAAAGCGATCATCTGCCTCTTAACCGGCTGCACGCCTCAGGAGGCAGACCGCAGATTGAAGTCAGCCGGAGGTTTCCTGCGTCAGGCTGCTGCGGAAGCTTCGCAGAACGATTGATTAGATAACAGGAAGAGGCTTTAAGAAAGGGGTATTCATCCATGTCGCGAATCATGTCCGAGTCGGGAAAGGCAGCCCGCTCACCCATTATGCCGAGAATTCGCCTTTTCTTGAACAGGGAAGGTGTGGCCGGCTGGTTGTTCATTCTGCCAGTCGTAATCGGGGTAGCTGTTTTCACCTATGCCGCACTTATATATTCGTTCTACTTGTCATTGACGGAATGGGATTTGCTTCGGCCGCCCAGATGGACCGGTTTATCCAACTATAAGACGCTGCTGACCCGGGATGAAGAATTTTATATGGCGCTGAAGAACACGCTGTTCTTCGTTGTTACACTCGTTCCGGCTGGAATTGTATGCGCGATGTCATTAGCTATAATGCTCAATCGCAAGATCAGAGGCCTCGGATTTTTTCGGGCGGCTTATTATATGCCTCATATTACTTCAACTATTGCGATCGGAATGGTGTGGCTGTGGATTTTTAATCCCGATCTGGGCGTCATTAATACGGTGCTGAGAGGGTTGGGTATAACCGAACCGCCGTTATGGCTTAGCAGTGTTTTCTGGGCGAAGCCCGCGCTGCTCCTTATGAGAATCTGGCAAGTTACGGGTTACTATATGATTCTGTACATAGCGGGATTGCAGACGATTCCGGATGAGCTGTATGAAGCCGCCTCCATGGACGGAGCGAATCCTTGGCAGAAGGCGAGATTCATTACGATACCGCTGCTCGCCAACACTACCTTCTTCGTAACGATTATGCTGACGATTGAATCCTTTAATATTTTTGAGGCTGTCTTTGCTATGACGGAGGGCGGACCCGGTGGCTCAACCAACACCTTGCTCTATTACATTTATACGGAAGCTTTCAAATCTTATCGAATGGGTTATGCGGCTTCCATCTCGTGGGTGCTGTTCGTCATTATTTTCGGTCTGACCCTGATTCAATTCACAATTCGCAGAAGAAGAGAGCGCGAGCGCATGTAATCCAAGAGCAGAGCATATCCGCGAGAAAGGTGAGGTTAACATTGAAAGCAAGACAAACGATCCTTATGGCACTCATGTATCTGGTGCTTCTGGTTATAGCCGTGATCATGATTTACCCTTTCGTATGGGCGCTGACGGCCTCCTTCAAATTGAACACGCAAATTTTTAACGGAAATCCGTTCGACCTTATTCCGAGACCGTTCACCTTCCACAATTACGTGCGGGCTTGGACGGTGCTGCCCTTCTATCGATTCCTGCTGAATTCATTCATGCTGTCGCTGATTGTGCCGACCTGCATCATCATTCTGGCTTCTCTATCGGCGTACTCGTTTGCCAGATTGAATTTCAAGGGACGGGATATTGTGTTCATGTGTTTGCTCGGAGTTATGATGATGCCTGGGCATATCACGCTCATTCCGAACTATTCCCTGATGCGCGAGCTGGGCTGGATTAACGAGTATAAAGCGCTAATCGTTCCTATGATTTTTCAAGGCTCTCTAGTATTCAATATCTTCTTCATGCGCCAATATTTCCTGGCTATTCCCAAGGAGCTTGACGAGGCAGCTATTATCGACGGCTGCAGCCGGTTCGGAGTATGGTGGCGAATTATTATGCCCAATGCGCGCCCGGCGCTGGCCACAATTGCAATTCTGTCATTCGTGTCGGAATGGAACACCTTCCTGTGGCCGGTTATCGTCATCAACGATTATTTGAAAATGCCGATCCAGGTCGGGGTGTCTTACTTCAAAGCCAACGTTAACGACTGGGGTGTGCTGATGGCTGCTACTTCTATGGCGATTGTTCCTTTGATTATCATTTTTGCGGTCTTTCAGAAGCACTTTATCAAGAGTATGCTTACCTCCGGTCTGAGCGGCAAATAGTTGGATTCATGAAGGGATGTGATGCTGCCGGCAGGCGGGTTAGTGGATTAGGAGCAAGTGTGTATCCGGATCAGGAAGAACAGGAAGATCGTTAAGAAAGCGCTTTATTAAAAAATGACAAGGGAGTTATCCAAATGAATACGAAAATGAAGAGCCATTCATTAGTAGCCATCATGATTATGCTTACCCTGCTGATTTCGATTGTAGGCTGTGCCAGCCCTACCAACACGACCAATACCAGCCCTTCACCTTCAACTGGATCTGGAGCTACACCGGCCCCTTCTATTCCGAAGGAGAGGAAGAAAGTGCAGGTCATGTCCTGGTGGGACTTTACTACCTCGGATCCGCTGAAGCAGCTGAAAGCAAAGTTCGAGCAGCTCAATCCGGATTTGGAGCTTGAATACATGCAGATCGGTACGGGTTATGCCGACAAGGTTCTGACCATGATTGCAGGCGGCGGCGATCTGCCGGATGTAATGATGCTGGCAATGGACAAAGTGCCTGTATTCGCTGACAAAGGAGCGATTCTTTCGCTTGAGAAGTACGTAACGAAGGATTACACGAGCAGTCTGTATCCTGTCGTATCGGATGCATTAACGTTCAACGGCAAGCCGTATGCGGTAGCGCGTGATATTACGAGCAAGGTAATGTTCCTGAACAAAAAGATGTTCGATGATGCCAAAGTGCCTTATCCGGACGCGAACTGGACAATGGATGACTTCCGCAATACAGCCAAGCAGCTGACGAAGAAGGATTCGACATGGGGCTTTTATTTCCCTAAAAATGCGGATGGCTGGACTCACTTTCTGGTGGCTACCGGCGGAGGCCTCGTAACCCAGGATGGCAAATCGTTAATTGGCAAAAAGGAGTCCTCGGATGCGCTGCAATTTTTGCAGGATATGGCGATAAAGGATCAATCGGTTCCTTCGGAAACGCAAGCCCAGCAATTCGGCAAAACCGATCAAGCTGTATTCATTGCCAATAAGGCAGCTATGATTGCCGGTGGCTTGTCTTACACAGCAGCTTTCCAGCAGAACAAAATCGAATATCTTGTACGTCCGCTGCCAAAGAAGGACAAACAAACAAGCACCTCTTTCGTGAATTCATGGGTTATTCCCAAGGGTGCCAAAAACCCGGATCTGTCCTGGCGTGTTATGCAGTTCATGAGCAGCAAGGAGGCTCAGCAAATCGCACTGGATACAGGCATGGGGCTGCCTGCTACGAAGAATGTGGATACAGCAGCATTCCTGAAGCAGCATCCGGACAACAAGTATTTCATGGAATCTCTGGGTTACAGCGTTCCATTCCCTAGCCCCGTGTATGGAGCAGATTTCAATACAGAGGTGCAGAAGCAATTTGACCTCATGTGGCTTGGGCAGAAGTCCGTAGCGGACTCCGTGGCGGCCATCGAGAAGTCGGCACCTAATATTTTGTCGGGCAAGAAGTGACGGCTGCCAGCCAAAAGGAGTTATCTGTATGTACGTAATCGGGGTGGATGGAGGCGGCACGAAGACGCTTGCTCTGGCCGCGGACTATAAGGGGGCTGTATTGGCAAGGAGCGAAATCCCAGGCTCCAACCCTAATTTCGTCGGCAAACAGGCTTCATTCCAGGCTCTGAGGACGGTTCTTCAAGAGATCAGACAGAGTATGGAGGATGCAGAGCCTTCGCATGTGGCGTTGTGTGTTCCCGGTTTGAAAAGATACGAGAATGAGGTCATTGAAGCGTTAGGGCTAACGCCTGAGAGAGTATCATTCAGCGCGGATGTTACAAGCACTTTCTATGGGGCACTGGGAAAGGAAACGGGAATTGTAGCTCTGGCTGGAACAGGCTCGTTCGTAATCGGCACCAATGAGCTCGGTGAGACGGCAAGGGCAGGCGGCTGGGGTCCGGTCATAGGCGACGAAGGCAGCGGTCATAGGATAGCTGTTCACGCATTGAGAGCGGTCGGCCGACACTATGACGGGATCGGACCTGCAACCTTGCTTACCGACAAAATATTAGCTTTCTACAGCACAGCGACTCCTCAGGAGTTAAAGTCAGCGGTCAATCTGAACAACATCAGCAAGCTGACCTATTTGGTTCGGGAGGCCGCAGATGAAGGCGATACCGCTGCTCAGATTATTATTAGCGAGGCAGCACAGCAGCTCGCCCAGATGGCTTCGGTGGTCATTACTCGTTTGGGCATGAACACAGCTGCAAGTGAGCTTGCCTTGACTGGCGGGCTTGCACGGATCGGGGAACGCTTCACGGGGCCATTCGGGAAGCGGCTCACTGAGCTGTGTCCAGAGATCAGGCAAGTCGAGCCCCTGCTGTCTCCAGCAGGCGGGGCGCTGCTGCTGGCGTTTAGAGCATGCGGTATTCCATGGTCGGATGAGCTGCTGGCTGCACTGAAGCAGACGATCTAGTATATGCAACCGGCGAGTGCCGCAGCTGATGCACACTTGCCGGATTCTATCTTATGAGGTGAAGCAGATGCTTACACAGTCTTATTTTACTAACATGAAACGAGTATTGGAGCGGATCGAGCAAACTCAAGCAGATTCAATCGAAAAGGCTGCCCAAAGTATTGACGATAGCTTGGACAAGGGCGGCATCTGGCATCTGCTCGATACAGGGCACATGCTGATGCATGAAGCGGTTGGGAGAACGGGCGGCATGATGGCTGTCAGGCCTGTGAGAGTGAGCGTAGAGGTCGATAATCCTACCCGTTACCGTCCCGAGGATATTACGAAGAAGAAGCGGGTGTTCATGGATGAGGTCGCGGGTCTGCCTGCTTTTATAGTGGGAAAGAGCAAGATGATGCCCGGTGATGTATTGATGATCGGTTCTGTATCCGGGATCAACGTGCTGCCTGTGGAGATGGCGATTCATGCCCGCGAGATGGGAATTACGGTCATAGGCCTCACGTCCGTAGAATACTCAGGCTTCCTTACGCCGATGCATTCGAGCGGCAAAAGACTGTTCGAGGTATGCGATATTGTACTGGATAACTGCAGCGAAATCGGAGATACGGTGGTACATGTTGAGGAGCTGAATCAAGGACTGTGTCCGTCCTCGGGAATTGCCGCTGCCTACATCATGTGGGCGGTGCAGGCACGAGTTGTGGAGCTGCTGCTTGCCCGGGGGAAGACGCCGAGCGTATACATGAGCAATCATATGCCGGGAGCGGGCAAACACAATAGCGACGCATGGGCGAGCTATGAAAAGGAAGGGTACTGAACCGGATGAAGCATATTATAGAAAACCGCCATTTAAGGATTGTATTTGATGATGCTGCAGCTGTCATAACTTCCTTTTACAACCGGTTGACCGAGGACGAAGCGATCAAATATGACGTCTCCACCCCGTTGTTCAAGCTGTATTCGATGAAGGTTGATAGCGAGACAGGAGAACGGACGGAGCGATTGCCGTCTGCCGTGCGGCGTGTGGAAATGGTTGTAGATGAGGGTACAGGCAATCAGCGATTGTGTATAGAAATGGACGGGAGCCTTCGCGGTGCGGATAACGGCTCTATGGTTGTGGATGCACAAGTGATAATCGAGCTTGCCGCTGATGCCTCCGAGAGCATCTGGAGGCTGGAGCTTGAGAATAAGGATGAGCATCACAAGATCGTCGAAGTGATGTTTCCTTACGTGCGCGGTCTTGGCCTCGGTGACCAGTGGGAGGACGACACGCTGATCTATCCGCATCACGCCGGTGAGAAAACGATCAATCCGGTGCAGCAGTACGCATCGGACAAATACATGAAGTTCTGGCGGGCGCAATGTGTTCAAGAGACGGATGGCACATTCAGCAGGGAGATCAATTATTGCGGTCTTGCCTCGATGACATGGATGTATTTGTATGATCAGGAGCAAGGCTTGTACTTCGGCTCTCATGACGAACGCTTCCCGCTCACGGGTCTCCGTGTGGAGACGGGGGGGCCGACTGATCCGTGGATGGGCTTCGGCTTTCGCAAATATACGGTGATCGGCGAAGGCCAGAGCTGGTCTTCAGGACCGGCCGTTATTGCCTTAACCGATAAGGACTGGCGATGGGGCGCCAAGAGGTACCGCCAATGGATCGACCGGCATATAGAAATGCCGCGTAATCCAGCATTCCTAAGCAGCGAATACATCCTGAACCAATGTTATAACTTCAAGCGGGAGACTGTTATCGCGAATCGGTTCGAGAACATTCCAGCGATGTTTGAGGCGGGTCAGCAGGAATATGGAATGAACCATATGTTCATTGCCTCGTGGAATCGGAAGGGCTTCGACCGCGATTATCCGGAATATCAGCCTGATATGGAGCTCGGCACACCCTGGGAGCTCTATGAAGGCTGTAAGGCCGTCAATGATGGCGGAGGGTTCGTAACGTTCTACATCAATGCACGAATCTTCGATAAAGACCATGACTTCTTCCCGACACTGGGGAAGAAATGGGCGATTAAGGATCAAAAGCAGGACTTCATGAATGAGACCTACGGGCCGGTTGAGTTCACCGTCTCATGTCCGTCTCATAACGAATGGCAAAATTATTTGATTGATATGAGCCGATGGATGGTGAGGAGTTATGGCGCAACCGGCATTTACCTGGATCAGCTTGGTTCGGCAGACCCGTATCCTTGCTATGATCCGAACCATTCGCATCGGGATATTGGCGAGTTCAATACCGGTTATTTGAGAGTTCTGCGGGAGCTGCTGCCTGAGGTGCGCCAGCTTAATCCGGACAGCTTCCTGATGATTGAGAACTGTGGGGATATATACGGAAGTTATGTATGGGGGAATTTGACCTGGAACGGAGAAAATTACGATGAATTCTACAACCTGTATAAATATACTTTCCCTGAGTATGTGCAGGTCAATATGGTCAACCCGCGCCGCGGGCTGGAAGGGGATGCGCTGGAGCGCAAGCATAGCTGGGATGTAGCCCGAGCGATGCTGATTGGCTCGGTGTTGTGGGTAGGCATGTACCGCTTCGATGGTACCGAGAACAGTCGGATGAAGCAGTTCCTGAAGCAGGCAGTCCGGCTTCGCGAGGAGCTGCAGCCCTTCATTCAGCGGGGCGTGTATAAGGATTCAGAGGATGTTCTATTCATATCCGAAGGTGTTGACATAGCCCGCTGGAAGCTGGATGG
>JARBUQ010000540.1 GCA_029239545.1 Paenibacillus sp. | reverse complement strand
AAAGGGCAGGCAGATGGAGCGGAGAAACGAAGTGTTCGCCTTTGTACTTGAATTCTAACCACTAAAATAAGATCAAAGAATTCAAGTACAATCGCGATCGGAGCCCGCCCGCCTGCCTGCCCCCCCATGCACCAAACTGAATTCCCCTCCAAGGTACTGACTCGTGAACTGTGAACTTCCAGTCAGGTTTTTCTTAAACATGACGCCAAACTAATCTCTGCCTCTGTCCGCGCTAACTCCAATAAGCGGTTCCGGATGACCTTATTTGAAATCGGGCTGCGATCTTGCAGTTATTTATACCCCAATGTACTTAACTTTCGTCTATCCGGTGCCTCTTCAGCCGTTTCATAACGACGCTCTGGCAGCAAACGATACGATACGAAGAAGAGCAGGCGCAATCCCACGATGACGAAGAAGCTTGCCCACAGCGGTAGGAACAAAAGGAGGGCGCCGGAGATAAGAGGCCCGATTGTGTTCCCAAGATGCATAACGAGCTGAAAATCCGAGAAGTAGGCCATTTCCTTCTTATGCTTCTCGGCGTCACGCATCATCAGCGTCTGAGTGGAAACCTCTGCTACAGCCATCGATAAGCCAATCCACGCTTGCAGGACGATCAGCAGCCATAGCGACTTTACAAGTCCGTAAGGGAAGACGGAGATCGCCATCCCGAGAATAGCAATTTTATATAGAAGATTGGCTCCAAAACGTTCCATAAGCTTACGAACGAAAGGGAGGGAAATAGCCGAAACTATTCCTGCCACAACTACAAAATAAGCAATTTGGGTGTTCGTCAAATGCAAGGTTTTAATATGATAAATAGTGAACAACGGTGCTACCATAGCGATGCCGGCATTGTTGAGCCCCATCCACCATATTTGACGGTCACACTCCTGGAACGGACGTACCCAAGTGAAATGCAACTTAATTTTTTCGCGTGGGGCCAGACTTGCAATCAGAGCCATCCCCATAAATGTAGAAAGACAACCGATCAGCATGGATGCCACATAGTTGTAGGGAAACCATTGATCTGTTGCATCAAGCGTACGGCCAATGAAGAAGCTCCCGGCAGTTGCTATGACAATAGCTATAATTTTGACCCGGCTAAATAAGGTAGGGAAGCGATTAGGCTCAATGACACGTCTGAAAATAGCGGGCTGTTGGGCGGAAGTAACGATAACAGAGACGGCATTAATGGACCAGAACACGAAGAGCACAGGTATCGGATTAGGCAATAAGATGGACAAAGCCATACATATAAAGGCAAATTGACGAATATATCCGCTAACTAAAAATACCCCCCGGGTGAGGGGCAGCTGACGGGTCAAAAATGCTAATGAAAGCGCACAGAAAAAAGCAGGGAGCGAGTTGGATAACGCGATCTGGAAATCACTGGCGCCCAAGCGGGCAATCAGGACTCCCAAGAAGGTAAAGAACGCAACACTTTTTATGTTTTGCAGGACAGCGTCCAAATATATTCTGGATTCAGGCTTCATTATGATCTCATAACCTTTCTGTCAAAAAGCTCTTGAAGAACGAACATATAAACAAAAAAACTGTATACTAAGTAGCTTACTCCCCTATTGGAAGCAAGAACATGGACATCTCCCGCGAATAACATGGATTATCTGATCATTTAAAAACTAATCAAGAGAACGACTTCCCCCGGCCTTGTTCTTATTTTTCTTGAGGATCAACTTGCATCCCGGCAGCACATTGCATATAATAACAGTTATATCAAATGCGTGGACGGAGAAGAGTAAGCAGTGCTTCCTTACAGGGAAGAGACGTCACAGATTGAGAGCGTCTCTACGGAACAGGCTGCCGAAGTTCACTCCCGAGCAGTCCTTTGAACCTGCACTCGAGAAGAGTAAGCTGCAGAGCTTTGCTTCACTTTTGGGGGTAGTATTAGAAGGTACCGGTTCCGAGCCGTTAATCGATCAAGTGAAGCACATGCCGTTCGTCCTATTAACGAGCGCCAAGCTTAACAAGGGTGGTACCGCGAGCACAATCGTCCCTTACCGGGAGATGGTGCTCTTTTTTGTGCGAATTCAAGGAGGAGGATATGACGATGAAGGAACGATTACTGGCTTTAAAAGCAGAAGCTCTGCAGGAATTGCAGCAGGTGTCGAGCAGCCAACAATTAAATGATTTGCGTGTAAAATATTTGGGCAAAAAAGGACCGCTAACTGAAATATTGAGGGGGATGGGTGCTTTATCAGCCGAGGAACGTCCGGTTATCGGCCAAGTGGCCAACGATGTTCGTGCTGCTATTGAAGAAGTGCTGGAAGCGAAGCAAGCCGAATATCAGCGTCAGGAGACAGAAGGCCGTCTTATTTTTCTGGGAATGGATATACAGTGGCAGAAGGTCCAGAGGTCGAGAAGGATTATTATAACTTCGAAGCGCTGAATTTGCCGAAGGATCATCCCGCACGGGATATGCAGGATTCTTTCTATATAACGGAAGAGATTCTGATGCGTACGCATACCTCACCGGTACAGGTACGTACGATGGAGAAGCGCAAGGGGGAAGTGCCGGTCAAAATTATTTGCCCAGGCCGGGTTTACCGTCGGGATGATGACGATGCAACCCATTCTCATGTGTTCACGCAAATTGAAGGTCTTGTAATTGACCGCAACATTCGGATGAGCGATTTGAAAGGGACACTGCTGCAATTCGTGCAGGAAATGTTCGGCAAGCAGACCCAAATCCGGCTGCGTCCGAGCTTTTTCCCTTTCACAGAGCCCAGTGCTGAGGTTGACGTATCCTGTATGATGTGTGCCGGCAAGGGCTGCCGGGTGTGTAAGCATACGGGGTGGCTGGAGATTCTCGGCTCAGGCATGGTGCATCCGCGAGTGCTGGAGATGGCTGGATATGATCCCAAGGAATACAGCGGGTTTGCCTTCGGTATGGGCGTAGAGCGGATTGCTATGCTGAAGTACGGCGTGGACGATATTCGCCATTTTTACACGAATGATCTGAGGTTCTTGAAACAGTTCGTACACATATAAGCGATTGGGAAAGGGAGGGACTTATTCGATGAAAGTATCCTATAAATGGCTGTCTGAATACGTGGATTTACAAGGTTATACAGCAGCAGAGCTGGCGGAAAAGCTGACTCGCAGCGGTATCGAGGTTGATGTTGTGGAAAATCGCAACAAAGGTGTGGACGGCGTTGTCGCAGGATATGTTAAATCTCGGGAAAAACATCCCGATGCGGATAAATTAAGCGTATGTATCGTGGATGCAGGTCAGGAGCAGGATCTGCAGATCGTATGCGGCGCGCCGAACGTAGCGGCAGGCCAGATGGTGCCTGTTGCGGTTGTAGGGGCGACATTGCCGGGAGATTTCAAGATTAAGAAGGCAAAGCTGCGAGGCGTGGAATCCATGGGGATGATTTGCTCCGCCAAGGAATTGGGTCTCAACGACAAGCTGCTGCCCAAAGAAATTCAAGAAGGCATTCTTGTACTGCCTGAGGATACGAAGATTGGAGCTTCCATCCTCGAGGTGCTGGCCATAGACGATGAGGTGCTGGAGCTGGATCTTACACCGAATCGTTCAGACTGCTTGAGCATGCTGGGTGCGGCCTATGAGATCGCTGCTATTCTGGGAAGAGATGTTGTGCTGCCTGACGGTGAGCAGGGATTGCATCCATCTGACACCAAAGCGGCGGATCATGTAAATGTGCGCATCACTGCGTCCGAGCAATGCTCGCACTATGCGGCACGCCGCATAGAAGGCGTTCACATCGGCACATCGCCGCTGTGGCTGCAAAACCGCTTGATGGCGGCGGGTGTCCGCCCCATCAACAACATCGTTGACATCACGAATTACGTGATGCTGGAGTACGGGCAGCCGCTGCACGCCTTCGATGCCGACAAGCTGACGAACGGCCAAATCGACGTGCGCCTGGCACACGAAGGAGAGCGCCTTGTCACGCTTGACGATGCAGAGCGTGAGCTTGCACCGCACAATCTGTTGATCACCGACGGCGTGAAGCCTGTGGCAATCGCAGGTGTGATGGGCGGCGCGAACTCCGAGGTTACACCGCAAACGACGACGCTTGTCCTTGAGTCCGCGCGTTTTGCCGGCGGCTCCGTACGCAAGACGTCGCGCCAGCTCGGACTTCGCTCGGAAGCAAGCGTACGCTTCGAGAAGGAAGTGAACCCGGAAGCGGTTATTCCAGCTCTGAACCGCGCAGCATCCTTGATCGTCCGCTATGCCAGCGGTCATGTGAATGAGGGCATCGTGGAAGCTCGCACGATCGAATCGCAGCCGCTGGCTATTGAGCTGCCGCTTGCCAAGATTAACAGCTATCTCGGAACAGAGCTTGCTCAGCTGGAAGTGAAGGTTATTTTCAATCGACTGCACTTCGCTTATGAAGAAGTAGCCGAGGAAACGCTGCTGGTCCATGTGCCATCCAGACGCGGGGATATAACCCGCGATGTTGATTTAATAGAAGAAGTAGCCCGTTTGTACGGGTATGACAATATTCCAACGAGCTTGATTCAAGGTGTAACTACTCCTGGTGCACTCACAAGGGAGCAGCAAATTCGCCGGACGCTCCGTTCTCTGCTTACAGGCAGCGGCTTGCATGAGGTCAGCACTTACTCTTTCAC
>JARBUQ010000084.1 GCA_029239545.1 Paenibacillus sp. | reverse complement strand
CTGCTTCTTTTGGGCGGACTGACGATTGTCATCTATTTCATCACTTATGTCTGGATGTATCAACTGTTCGGCGGTTCATTCATAGTGGAACGGTTGTTGAGATCGAAGCTCATGCGGCATTTTCTGAAAATGACGTCTACGTTTTATGAGAAAAACCGTACTGGCGATCTAATGGCAAGAGCAACAAATGATTTGAAGGATGTCTCGATGACAGCAGGCTTCGGAATTTTGACGCTTGTTGATTCGACGGTCTGGATGATGACGCTGATTGGAGTCATGACGATCCTTATTTCCTGGAAATTGACGTTGGCAGCGGTGCTGCCGCTCCCGATTCTTGCACTGACCATGCAAATATATGGGAAATGGATTCACCAACGGTTTAAAAATGCGCAGGACGCTTTCGGTGTAATGAACGACGGCGTGCTTGAGACGATATCCGGAACCCGCGTCATTCGGGCATTCGTGCAAGAGCGTGCCGCGGAGCGCAAATTCAGCGATGTAACGTCGGATGTGCTGGACAAAAACATCGCCGTAGCCAAAATTGATGCGCTCTTTGAACCAACGATAAAGATTGTTGTAGGCGCAAGCTATTTGATTGGCCTGGTGTACGGAGCCTACCTTGTGTTTCATAACGAATTGACGATCGGATTGCTAGTCACATTCAATGTGTATTTGGGGATGCTTATTTGGCCGATGTTTGCAATTGGTGAGCTCATTAACATTATGCAGCGCGGCAATGCATCGCTTGACCGCGTGAATGAAACCTTGTCGTACAAGGCCGATGTCGAGGAGTCGGCGGATGCACTTCGTATTGCGGAGCCGGACGCGATTGAGTTCAGTCATGTAACCTTCCGGTATCCGACCTCGCAGACCGATAATTTGCTGGATTTGAAGATCAGATTGCAGCGGGGTCAGACACTCGGTATCGTTGGGCGTACGGGGAGCGGCAAAACGACATTAATTAGGCAGCTGCTCCGGGAATATCCCAAGGGAGAGGGGCAATTGGCGATTTCCGAACAGCCGCTTGAACAGATCGCATTCGATGATTTGAAAGGCTGGATCGGCTACGTGCCGCAAAACCCGTTCCTGTTCTCCCGGACGGTGCGCGAAAATATTTTGTTTGCCAAAGGGGAGCAAGGATTGGATCAGTTGGAAGAAGCTATTGAATTATCCGCGTTCCGAAAAGATCTCGAGTTTCTGCCGAACGGTGTAGAGACGCTTGTGGGTGAGAAAGGCGTAGCCCTATCGGGCGGCCAGAAGCAGCGGGTCTCGATTGCGCGTGCGCTGCTGGCGAATCCGCAAATCCTCATTCTTGACGATGCCTTATCGGCGGTAGATGCCAAGACGGAGGCGGAGATCATCTCGAATATTCGGAGGTCACGCGCGGGCAAGACGACGCTGATCGTCACGCATCGTCTGTCAGCGGTGCAGCATGCGGAACATATCGTTGTGTTGGATGACGGGCGAATAGTAGAGGAAGGCACACACGAGGAACTGCTCGCTCTGGGCGGATGGTACTGGGAGCAATGGGATCGCCAGCAGGCTGAAGCGACAATTGCGAGTGTGTAATCGGAAAGGTAGGGAGATTCATTAATGAATGAACAATTTGAATTGGAATTAGACCGCGAAGGACTGAGTCGAGTGCGTCCGGGAAAACGGTTGTTGCAATATGCCCTGTATTACAAGAAGACAATTGTACTTGCGCTGCTCATGCTGATGATAGCCATCGGGACGGAGCTTTCTGGTCCCTTTATCGCAAAGCGAATCATTGAGGAGCATGTAACGGGAATCGAAAAGCCTTGGTATCAAGTTACTGCTGGTACTTCAGGGAGTGTGGATTTTTCAGGCGCTCAGTGGAAACGGGGGGACAGAGTTCCGGAGAACGAAAGAGGCGAGCAAGCACGGGTGCTCCAAGTGGGCCGGGAATTCTTCTTTGTACCGGGTGGCATATCGGAAGACGGTAACCGATCCATCACGAAGGGGGATAGCGGGGCAGCCGTTTTGGCCATAACGAAGAACGGAGAGGTAGAGCAGTACAATGCACAACAGCTCACGACGGCGCAGTTGGTTGCATTCTATAAGCCGGAATTCGCGGGTATATATGATTTGTCTTTGATTTATTTGGTGCTGTTGGTTGTTTCAGCTTTATTCAGCTATGGACAGCGCTACTTCCTTCAAGCTTCAGCCAACCGGATTATTCGGAAGATGCGCGACGATGTATTCTCTCACATTAACCGGCTGCCGATCCGCTACTTCGACAACTTGCCAGCGGGCAAAGTCGTGTCACGGATTACGAACGATACAGAGGCGATCAAGGAGCTGTACGTCACAGTGCTGGCAAACTTCTTCTCCGGCACGTTGTATATCATTGCGATTCTTGGTGCTTTGTTTTTGCTGGATACACGGTTGGCGCTGATCTGTATGCTTGTCATTCCGATTCTGGCGATATGGACCGTCGTTTACCGGAAATACGCGGCTCATTACAACCGGGTAATTCGATCAACTTTATCTGAAATGAACGGAATGATTAACGAATCGATTCAGGGGATGCCGATCATTCAGGCGTTTCGCCGCGAGAAGAAGCAAGAGGATGAGTTTGAGGCGTACAACAAGCGTTATTTCGACTTTCGCAACAAGCTTTTGAATTTGAATTCTTTTACATCGCATAACTTGGTTGGCGTCATTCGGAACATCGCCTTTGTTGCTATGATTTGGTATTTTTCCGGGGTATCGCTTGGATCCGTTGTTGGTGGTGTTTCACTCGGAGTGTTGTATGCATTCGTTGATTTTCTGAACCGCATGTTCCAACCGATCGTCAATATCGTCAACCAACTGCCGAATCTGGAGCAGGCGCTGGTGAGCGCGGAGCGGGTATTTTTGCTGCTGGACGAAGAGGGTGAAGATGTTTCCGACGAGAAAATGCAGCGTTACAAAGGCAATGTTACATTCAATAACGTGTGGTTCTCTTACAAAGAAGGCGAGCCGGTGCTGAAAGGGATATCGTTTGAAGCGAAGCAGGGCCAGACTGTAGCGCTTGTAGGGCATACCGGATCGGGCAAAAGCTCGATTCTGAACTTGCTCTTCCGATTCTACGATATCGACGCGGGCCAAATTACGATCGACGGCCATGAGATACGCGGCTTGTCCCGTCAAACCTTGCGCAATCATATGGGCATCGTGCTGCAGGATCCATTCCTCTTCACGGGTACTATCGCTTCCAATGTGTCTCTCGATGACCCTTCGATTTCGCGGGAGCGGATCGAGAAGGCACTGCGCGACGTAGGTGCGGAGCGTTCGCTCGCGCATCTGCCGAGAGGTTTTGACGAGCCTGTCATTGAGAAGGGCGGCACACTCTCGGCAGGTCAACGCCAGTTGATATCGTTCGCTCGGGCGCTGGCCTTCGATCCGGCCATTCTTATTCTCGATGAAGCTACATCGAACATTGACACGGAGACGGAGGCTGTCATCCAGGATGCTTTGGATGTGGTGAAGAAAGGACGCACTACGTTTGTCATCGCTCACCGTTTGTCGACAATCAAAAGCGCAGATCTTATTCTGGTTTTGGATCGTGGCGAAATCAAGGAGCGAGGGACGCATGACGAATTGATGGCGGTAGGCGGCAAATACTATCAAATGTATGAATTGCAGCAAGGCAAAAACGCGGCAGGGCGCTCTTCCGAATCTGCTGCAGGCGCTACTACGGCAGTTCCAGCTGCTGCTTCAATCGTGTAACCAAATAGGCTTGCTTCCAATCTGGAGCAGGCCTATTTTGCAATTTTATTTTTTTTGCCCTATCGGTTGAAGTGCTTCAGCTTTTCCGAAATTCTCTTAACGTAATCAACCATCAAAAGGTTGCATATTGTCGATAAATTTATTACTAAATATAACCTGAGCTTATGACGATATAATAAAGGGCTAAGAAATGAGTTTGAGTTTGTCAACGATGAAGGGAGTATTGCAGCTATGAAAGAAGGAACAAGTTCACCGTTATGGTTCAGCCATAATCGCTCTGGAGCCGGAACCGCCAGGTTGGGCAGACTATTGTTGAGCTTAATGGTTGTATGTCTAGGGCTGCTGTCATTCGTACCTGCAACCGGGTATGCGGCAGATGAAGTAGTGAAATCGATTGAATGGGAGAATGACTCCCCCGTACATATTTATGTAGATCACAACACGTATCAATTGAAGGTGCTTGCCGAAGTAGCCGGCCTTACGATGAAGAAGGATGTGACCGAGGAAGCGTACTGGTTATCCTCCAACCCTGCAACCGTAAAGGTAGAAAAGGGACTTCTCAGCGCACTTAAGAATGGTTCATCCAAAATATCAGCCAAGTACAAAGGCTTCTCGATTACAGTAGATGTGACGAGTGAATATTTATTTAAGGAAATCCGCTTGAATCAGAATGAGAATATTCAAGTGGAGCTGGGCGATCCTGATCTTGCTTTGTCTGCTTTTGCAGTGGAGCAGGACAGCACTTCTAATGAAATTACGACGAATGCGGAATGGAGCTCCTCCAATACCGCAGTTGCGACAGTCAGTAAGGGCAAAGTTATTGCCAAGAGTAAGGGAACGGCAGTCATTACGGTCAAATACAAGGGAATGTCCGATACCGTAGAGGTAAAAGTAGTTTCCCCGTACTCATCAATCGACATAAGCTCCATTGGAGGGCTAGAGTATTATGTGGGCGATGAAACGATCAGCCCCTTAATTGCGGTTGCCAAGCTGGTAGGCGGAAGCACGGAGGATGTAACTGAACGAGCAGAATGGACCAGCTCCAACTCCAAGGTGGCCCAGGTTGAGAAAGGCCGTCTTACACTACTGACAGCTGGAACTGCCAAGATTACGGCCTCCTATCTTGGTGTTACCAAGGAAGTGAGTGTCATCGTAAGGCTGCCTTACCAGGCATTGGTGCTTACACCTACAGGGGATCGACATATGTTCATAATGGACGAGCCGCTCCAGGTTCAAGCACAGGTTATGAACGATGCTAGCAATAAGCTGGATGTCACCGCCTTGGCCAAATGGACCTCTTCCAATTCGATGGCTGTAACGGTGGCGAATGGCAAGATAACTCCCAAGGCAACAGGAGCCGCTTCGATATCTGCTGAATACAAAGGAATTACTAAATCCATCAATATTACAGTTCTCCCAACACTGTTATCCATGGAGATCAAAGATAAAGACCTGCAATTGTTCCGTAATGAAACAAAGGCTCTTCCCGTTGTTACGGGAACGGCACTGGATGGGGACACATATGACTTCTCGCCTATAGCGGAGTGGAAGTCCAGTGATGATCGGATCATCAAGATCGAGAATGGGAAGATGATTGCAGATAAGCCTGGAACGGCTGTATTAACGGCAACGATCCGCGGCTTCTCCACTGTCGTCCAAGTGAAGGTTATGGAGAAGGTGCTTGCCCTTCTGCCTTCCTCGAAAGCAGTTAGCATTATAGTTGGGCAAGAGGTAAGCATTCCGGCCGTTCGGGCTATTTTTGAGGATGGTACAGAAGAAGCATTAACGAATCAAATTACATGGAAGACATCCACGCCGAACGTATTAGTCAAGGATGGCAAGCTCAGAGGGCTGCTGCAGGGCAAGCTGACCTTGACAGGCACCTATCTGAATAAAACAATCACGATCCCCGTTACGCTGGAAGAGGAGATTACAGAGTTCAGAGTGGAGCCAGACTCGCTTGAGCTGAACATCGGACAGAGCAAGTCGGTGAAGGTGACGGGAGTGTATAAGGATGGCACGACAACAACCCTTACCTCGAAAATTACTTGGGATTCTGCTGCACCTAATGTGGCTGTGATGAAGGGAAGCTTCGTGAAGGCAGCGGCCATAGGACAGACTGTATTGTCAGGGTCGTACCAAGGGAAGAAAATTCAGTTGATCGTGAAGGTTGTACCCAAATTAGTGAAGCTGGAAGCTGACGAGAAGAGTTATTCGCTCGCTGCGGGCGGTTCTGCTGTAATAGCGCTTCGAGCTATATATGATAACGGGATTGCAGCCGATATCTCAACTGAAGCCGTATGGTCTTCCACTAATCTGGGTGTGGTCCAGGTTGACAAGGGGCACATTAAGGCACTCAAGAAAGGTTCGGCTTCCGTTAAAGCTACCTTCAAAGGAAAAAGCGTTACATTCCGCGTTACCGTAAAATAACACAAAAGTAAGGGAAGCCGTCCCATGAGGACGGCTTCCCTTACTTTTTAGCATAATCACAGAGATCAGACCTGCTGCCTGTAAGCGGTCAAAGCAGCGGACAGACGATCCATCGCCGAACCAAGGTGCTCTGGCGCGGTGTGGGTGAAGTTCAGCCTCATAGTATTGTGCTTCGGGTTCTCGGCATAGAAGTCAGTGCCTGGTACGAACGCAACACCTTCCTGGACAGCAAGCTTCAGCAGCTCCGAGGAATGGATGGATGCAGGCAGCTCCACCCAAAAGAACATGCCCCCTTGCGGCTCAAGCCAGCGAAGATCGGCAAAACGGGCATCGCTAAGCAATAATTTCATCCGAAGCATGCGCTTGTGGTATTCTTCGCGAATGGTAACGATGTGCGCATCGAGGTCGTAGTGGGTAAGCAGCTGATGCAGAGCCTGCTGATCGAGCGTGCTGGAATGCAAATCAGCCGCTTGTTTGGCGCGGGTCATCTGCTGGATGACGCGGCTGTCGCCAATGACCCAGCCCGTACGCAGAGCAGGCACGACGGTTTTGGAGAAGGTACTGGTATAAACTACAGTGCAATCCTCCGGATGGGTGTCCAGTGAAAAGATTGTAGGGTTCACAGCTCTCGTATCGAACTTGATTTCCCCATAGGGATCATCTTCAAGAATGAGGACGTTCATCCTTTTACATTTATCCAGCAAACCTTTACGACGCTCCAGGCTCCATACTTTACCTGTTGGGTTAGCGAATGTAGGGATGACATAAACAAGCTTGGGTTTGTATAACTTAAG
Source organism: Paenibacillus sp. (assembly GCA_029239545.1). Taxonomy (GTDB): domain Bacteria; phylum Bacillota; class Bacilli; order Paenibacillales; family NBRC-103111; genus Paenibacillus_AA. The sequence goes on along the minus strand of JARBUQ010000084.1, from coordinate 4,421 downwards.
CTTGTCTTCCAGATCGTCCATGATCATTCCATGTTCATCTGCATCGACTCCAATGACCTGCACACCGATTGCCTGGAAGATTTGCAGAGCAGCCAGATAAGTCGGGTTTTCCACTAGAATCACATCGTCAGGACTTAGATAGACGCGTGCCAGCAAATCTATCGCCTGTTGAGACCCCGTTGTAATCAGCATATTGTCGGGTTGGATATGCATGCTCTTGGCGGCCATCCTTTCGCAGATCGCTTCACGCAGCGGGGTATACCCTTCGGTTAGTCCATATTGCAGAGCACTTTTGCCCTTTTCGAAGACACGTTCGAAGGAAGCGCGGACAGCATCGAGCGGGAAGAAATCTTCCGCGGGCAATCCGCCGGCAAGCGATATAATAGATTTGCCTTGGGTCAGTTTCAGAATGTCTCTGACGGCCGACGAGCGAAGCCCTTCCGTATACTTGGAGAATGTGTAGTTCATTGGATTGTACTCCTTCCCTATTTCCATATGAGTCTTTAATTTATTAGTATCAGTCTACCGCATTTGGCATTTCGAATCTATTTGTTTTTACCACTTCGCACCGCGCTCTGGGAGCTGCGCGCGGTGCGAAAAATAAAGGCTATAGATAAAAACTATAAAGATGATAGATATTATATCTTGGTCAAATGAGGGGTTGTATGATACAACTGAGAATAGAAATCATTAGAGGAGTGAACTAAGATGGCAGAAGTGAAGAAGATAGCGGTACTTCCTGGCGATGGAATTGGTCCGGAGGTAGTAGCAGAAGCAGAGAAGGTATTGAAAAAGGTTGAGGAATTGTTCGGACATAAATTCGAGCTGGCTCACGGTATATTCGGCGGGATCGCCATTGATCAAACCGGTTCTCCCTTGCCGCAAGCAACGCTGGACATTTGTAAAGATGCCGATGCTGTTCTTCTTGGTGCGGTCGGCGGTCCCAAGTGGGATAACAATCCCAAAGAAACTCGTCCGGAAACGGGTCTTCTGGGAATTCGTAAAGAGCTGGGATTGTTCTCCAACATTCGTCCTGCCGTTATTTTCGATTGTCTCAAGGAAGCTTCCACGCTTAAGCCTGAAGTTCTTGAAGGTACCGATCTTATCGTAGTTCGCGAGTTGACCGGAGGAAGCTACTTCGGTGAGAAGTTCCGTCGTGAGACAGCAGAGAACGGTACAGAGGCTGTTGACACTTGCGTATACAATGTGAAGGAAATTGAGCGTATCGCCCACCAAGGCTTCCAGATTGCTCAGAAACGCCGCAAGAAGCTGGCCTCGGTAGACAAGGCCAACGTAATGGAGACATCGCGCCTCTGGAGAGAAACTGTTAACCGTCTCGCTCCGCAGTACCCGGATGTTGAGCTTGAGCACATTCTTGTGGACAACTGCGCGATGCAGCTGCTGCGCCGTCCTTCCAGCTTTGATGTGATCGTAACGGAGAATATGTTCGGTGATATTCTAAGTGATGAAGCAGCTATGCTGACAGGTTCAATCGGGATGCTGGCATCGGCTTCGCTTGGCGAAGGCAGCTTCGGATTATATGAGCCGGTACATGGTTCCGCTCCTGATATTGCCGGACAAGGCATCTCCAACCCGATCGCCACGATCTTGTCTGTTGCTCTGATGTTCAAGCTCTCCTTCAACTATGCAGAGGCTGGCGAAAGCATTGAGCGTGCTGTTAAGGAAGTATTGGATGCAGGGCACCGTACCGGTGATATTGCCGTAGATAAGAGCCAGGCTATCGGTACAACAGCTATGGGAGATCTTATTATTGCAGCAATCCGCAAGTAATCTTGCATGCAAAGGTTTATACGATCGTCCGCCTGAATGGCGGGCGTTTCCTTTTTATAATCAATCTAAGTTAAAAATCATTATCATCTTGACTTTCACATTTTGGAATGATACGATTTTGAAAGTGAGCTTATACAAGTAGCTAATTATTTTAAGGAGGAATGCTGCATGGCAGATCGTTTGGTTGGCAAGAAAGCACCGGATTTCACAATGCATACTGCATTAGGAAACGGGGAAGAGTTTGGTCAAGTATCCTTGTCGGATTATAGTGGGAAATGGCTGGTCCTTTTCTTCTATCCGTTAGACTTCACATTTGTTTGCCCGACAGAAATTATCGCTATGAGCGAAGCTGTTGAATTGTTCCAAGACCTGGATGCAGAAGTACTAGGAATCAGCACTGACAGCAAGCATTCTCACCGCGCATGGATCAACACTCCACGCGATGCGAACGGTCTGGGCAAGCTGAACTACCCGCTTGCTTCTGATATTAACAAGACGGTTGCCCGTGATTACGGCGTATTGATTGAAGAAGAAGGAATCGCGCTTCGCGGATTGTTCATTATCGATCCAGAAGGCGAATTGAAATATCAAGTAGTGAACCATTTGGATGTAGGCCGCAGTGTGGACGAGACTGTCCGCGTATTGCAAGCTCTTCAATCCGGCGGATTGTGCCCGGCTAACTGGAAACCAGGCCAAAAGACTTTGACAGCGAAGTAATCTCGTTCTGAGAGCGAAATTTCGGTGACTTCCCTCCTGTCTGCACTTGCAGGTGGGAGGGTTTTCGCGTTTAATAAGGGAAGGAGCTAATTAGTATGCCATTGAAATTACGTGCAGAATTGCCTCCGTTTGAAGGAGTAACCGAATGGGTGAACGGGGCTGTAGATCCTCAGCAGCTGCAAGGCAAGCCTATTCTTATTCACTTCTGGGCTGTGAGTTGTTACATGTGCAAGGACGGCTTGCCCACATTGAACGAATGGCGGGACAAGTTCGGTGAGCAGTATGGAATGAGCATCATCGGGGTTCATATGCCTCGCTCCGAGAAGGATACGGACATCGAAGATGTGAAGAAGACCATTGAGCAATATGAGTTAAAGCATCCGATCGCAATCGATAATGACCACAAGGTAACAGATTCGTTCCAGAATGAATATGTGCCGGGTTATTATTTGTTCGATGGGAATGGACAGATGCGCTTCTATGGTGCCGGTGAGAAAGCCCTCGGCATGGTGGAGCAGCGTATCCACAAGATTTTGGGTCCAAAAGAGTAGCCTAAGCACAACGTGAATGAAGGAATGTGTTGACCAAAGTTTCAGTTCGAGGAGGATTGTTGAGTGAACGTACCAGCAGAATTAAAGTACAGCGAAGAGCATGAGTGGACCCGCATAGAAGGTAACCGAGTTGTAATCGGGATTACGGATTTTGCCCAGCATGAGCTTGGGGATATCGTGTTCGTTGAGCTGCCGCAAGTAGGCGACTCTCTGCAGTCCGGCGAGCCATTCGGCAGCGTGGAATCAGTTAAGACCGTATCAGAGCTGTACGCTCCTGTAAGCGGTAAAGTGGTGGAAGTGAACGGTTCTCTGGAAGATGCTCCTGAGAAGGTCAACCAAGCACCTTACGGGGATGGCTGGATGGTCATCGTTGAGCTGTCTGACGCATCTGAGTTGGATAAGCTTTGGAGTCCGGAGAAATACATCGAGACTTACGGGCAAGAATAGCTTAAAAGCAGTTGAAGAGGAGGCCTGGACATCATGTTCAGGCCTCCTCTTCAGCTGTTATGCTCCTGGTCTTATAAGTATAAGGATTTTTGGGGGAGGACCGGACGTTATTCCCCTGTTTGTGTTCCTTTTCGGTGGAGGAGGAGATTAGCTGCAAAAAAGCAATTAAATCGAGTTGACGCTACCATTGGGGGGTATTAGTTGCAAGAAAGCAACTAAATGAACAAAAAAGTCGATTCGGGGACGTTTAGAGGGAATTAGTTGCGGTTCTGCAGTAAAAGTCGGCTAATTCGGGGTACGGAGTGAAATTAATTGCCTTTTGGCAATTAAATGAACGCAGATGGAGGTTTTTTCCTGGGAGCGGGCCTGCATGCTCGGGTTAACACGGGCTCACCAGTAAAGCAAACTTAGCGAATAACAAACCAACTATCACATATTCAAGCCCAAAAAGGAGAAAAACGAGAAATAGGTAACTACTCTTATGCTACTGGTTAAGTCAGATTAACGAATAGAGAAACTTGGGTTAACGAACCGGTGCATAAGGTTTCTAACTCCTTAATCCAAAGTCGAACAGAAAAGGGCAGGCAGGTGGAGCGGAGAAACGAAGTGTTCGCCTTTGTTTTTGGGTTCCAACCTCTAAAAAATATAATCAAGGAAACCCAAGGACAACAGCCAAAAGTTTTCGAAGAAAACTTCATCGTAAGCATAAGCTCGGAGCCCACCTGCCTGCCTTGCCACGCATCCAACTGAACTCCAACACCAGGACCTCTGGAGCAATCTGCGCCAGAGGTTCTTCTATTAGCGTATAGGGCGTATTGGCTTCTGGAGGGCGTAGAGCTCATCCTCCAAGCTGCTCATACGATCGAACAGCACCGTCTTGGCATCTGTGATGGCTTGGTTATAGATGAAGGGCGA
>JARBUQ010000539.1 GCA_029239545.1 Paenibacillus sp. | reverse complement strand
TCTAGTGTGAGAATAGGAAGCTTTTCAGCGAAGGTTGAAGAGCTTTCTTTTTTACGTGGGAGTAAATCGGTGTAGACGTTAATGCTGAGTAGTACTACAATAGAATAAATGATAATGAATATCATTCGCGATTGGAGGCGGTATGATGGATTTAATCGAATCCAGAACCGAACCAGAAATAGCCAGACCTATAATGTTTTACACGTTGACTTCCATTCAGTTTAACTCTATTTCCGCTAATAGGGAGATTGGGGATGGGCTCCTCCGGGAATATGTACTGCTTGCCGTTACGGGAGGGACGGGGTGGCTGCATATTGACGGGACTGTATTTATACTGGGACAAGGAAGCTGCTTCCTGCTTACCCCGGGCATGACGATTAACATGAAGTCCGGAAATACAGAACTTACGCATTACAGAGTTGTATTCGAGGCAGGTAGAGCCCCAGGGATTAATGAAGGCTTGACGAACACATGGACAAACGAGGTAATACCTTGCAGGGGAGAACTCGCTTGCAGCCCATTCTCCACTTGTTTGACGTGGCTCGTGGATATTTATGAGCATCGCGATGCGAGGGATGAGCTGGATGTGTTTCGCAACCATGTGCGATTCCAGAACGTTCTTATGTTTCTATTTCAACAAAACAGAAGCTATAATATGCCCGATAAGGAAGACAACGACTGGCATCAGGCAGTAGAGCTGTCCATACAGCATATTTCCGAACATTATAACACTTCACTCACCGTGGATGAGCTTGCTGCAATAGCGAACATCGATCGTTGGAAATATACTCGACTGTTCAAGAAAGTGACGGGTCAAGTCCCGCTCCAATATTTGAACGACATCCGCATCGATAAGACCAAGACATTGTTGAGGATGACGGAAGACCGGTTGTATGACATCGCCCAGCATGTCGGGTTTAACAACGAATACTACTTGAACCGCCGTTTCAAACAGCAGGTAGGCATTTCACCCGGCCAGTATCGGCGTAATCATCGAGAGCCTATGCGGGTAATCGCCCCCTTTATGGAGGACTTCCTTGTGGCTCTCGATATTATGCCTGTGGCGCAATATTCCCACAGCCGTTGGGGAAGACAGCATTATTTGGGACTGGATCATATCCCGACCTTTGATGAACTGAACGAAAGCATGGAGTCGCTGTCCGCACATAAACCAGACATTATTATGTTGATGGATCGTTACGACCAACGTTTGTATACGCAATGCAAGCAAATATCCAGTACGTGTATCATACGCGGGGTTAGCGACGATTGGCGGTCGGTTCTACGCCTTGTGGCGGATTGGTTCGGCCGGTCCGATCGGGCAGAGAAGGTTATTTCCGCATACGAGGATAAAGCCAAGAAGGCTCGGCTCGCCCTGCAGCGTATCGCCAAACAGCAGACGGTTGCCTTTCTGCGCATATCTGCCGATCATATCCATATGTACGCACATTCGGATCAAGGATTCACCGGACCTGTTCTGCACAAGGATCTGGGGCTGCTCGCTTCTCCATTGTCCAGAGGGGAGGCTTGTACGTCAAGGATGGTCAAGTTATCTATGGAAGAGTTGTCCCGTCTGCACGCCGACCATCTGTTCATTACTTTCGATAAATGGCATAGCCAGGAGCAAGGAGCTGAAAGGCGGCTGCTATTCGATTCAGTGTGGCAATCGCTTCCGGCCGTTCGGAACAAGAGGGTGTATGAAGTGGATTTTCTAACTTGGATGAATAACGGTGTCATTTCGAACAGCAAAAAAATCGAAAAAGTGCTGCAGGTTTTAGCCTGAAGTAATTCCTTTATGTTCACACAGCTCAACGGCCTATCGAATTTGTATAAAAAAACGGTTTTGTTTGTCCATTGCGGGGATGAAGCTGTCGGTATACAATGCTGATAAGTTATTGAGAATTGCTATCAACTGCATCAGTGGATGAGGAGCAAACTGGGGGAATATAGGATGGCTGAGCCATTGGAATTATATGACGTGACGATAATAGGCGGGGGTCCTGCCGGTATGTACGCCGCCTTTTACAGTGGGATGCGCGATTTGAAGACAAAACTCATTGAAGCGAAGGAAGAGCTGGGCGGCCGTATGCTCATTTATCCGGAGAAAATGGTCTGGGATGTGGGTGGTTTTGCTCCGATCATATGCGAGCAGCTTATTGTCCAGCTTGCCCGACAGGCGCAGGTTTTTGATCCTGACCTCGTTTTTGGACAACAAATTACTGGACTAGAGAGGCAGGAGGATGGAACCTACATATTAGTGGCCGAATCGGGGGAGAGGCATTGGCCGCGAACGATCATTCTCGCTTTGGGCCGTGGCATTCTGAAGATGGCGAAGCTTGAGATCGAGGGAGCCGAACGCTTTGAAATTACGAATTTGCATTATACGGTTCAGGAGCTGGAGCCATTCCGCGGCAAGCGGGTACTTATATCGGGTGGAGGCAACTCGGCTGTAGATTGGGCCAATGAGCTGGAGCCAATCGCGGCCAGTGTAACAGTCGTACATCGTCGCGACAATTTTGGCGGACATGAGAAGAACATAATTCGAATGAAGACATCATCTGCAGATGTGAGGACTCCATA
>JARBUQ010000538.1 GCA_029239545.1 Paenibacillus sp. | reverse complement strand
GCCTGTAAATTGATTAACAGCAGAATGATTGCTCGTTTGAATGCGGGATGGGGCCAGAACATCTCCATAAACCTTGAACAATTGGTCAGTCAAATATTTGTTGCACCAGCCTATTACCAGATCTGCCGTAATTCGGTTCGAAGGGCTGTCGATCTCGGCAAAAGCCTTATTGAAATCTTCTCCCCAGAACCCGCTGTTAATAATATTGCTGATATTCAACATAGGACGAATTGGAAAGGGGAACGCTTGAACGATTTCGAAATGCTTTGCAAACCGATCGAGAATATCATCTAACATCTCAACTCCAATATGGCCCTCTGCATATACGTATTTTCGTACGATATCATCAGGATCCTTGGGATTGCAATTTAAGTAATTAATATACCCCGTTTCAATACCGTGAAATCCGTATCCCCCCGGCTTTGTAATTCGGTTCATTTCCGCTATCATGGAGTTTTTGTTCCTGAATTCGATATGACCTAGAAAATCCATTGTATACACAAAATCAAACTCGTTATCTCCATAAGGCAACCCCCGAACAACATCGTAAGTTAACACATGGTCAAAACCGTTCTGCTTGGCTATTTCTATACAGGACGAGCTCATATCTACCCCATATAAATCGACATCAGGGAAAAATTGTTTGACTCTGGCACCAAACGTTCCGGATCCGCAGCCGACCTCAAGAACTTTCACAGGCTGATGATCGGGACGACAGCGGCGAAGAGCTTCGTAGAGATACGATGCTTTTTGATAGACCAGAGAATTGCGGACCACCAGTCCTTCATTTGCTACTATGCCTATCACATTATGGTTTGCGAATCTCGCTTTGTAATAAGCCTCTGGATCGAGCTCAAACAGGGCATAAGTGATTTCTTCTCTCGAAAACGTGGTTTTCTCTTTCAAATGTTATCCCTCCGCTGAGTGAAATTGAACGATTGTAGTTTACTATATTCGAGTTTTGATTCCTTGTAACAAGTCATTCAGCCTTTTTTTGCGGTTCTAAGCTCCTGATCTTTACGGGAAACCAGTTGGCTACACATTTATAGCTTGACTGGGAATGAATAAATTTCTATTATAAAATTTAGTCGGCTAATCAATATCAATAAGAGGTGAACGAATTGTGGAAGCTTGCTGCTTATATTAAGCCTTATTGGAAGGCTGCACTCATGGCACCCTTGCTCATGTTAGTTGAAGTGTTCGCTGATTTATTACAACCAAGACTTATGGCGAGTATAGTCGATGAGGGTGTAATGGTCGGAGATCTGGTCCATATTCAGAAGATGGGTGCTCTGATGCTCGTTATGGCTCTGATTGGTTTAATTGGTGGAGTTGGATGTACGATATTTTCCAGCATTGCCTCTCAGCATTTTGGCGCGGATATCCGGAAGGTTTTGTTTACCAAGACACAATCATTTTCCTATAGGAATATGGATCGTTTCACCCCAGGTTCACTTATTGTCAGATTGACCAATGACGTGAATCAGGTCCAACTGTTCCTGCAGATGCTGCTTCGTATAATGGTGAGAGCGCCATTTCTATGTATAGGAAGTTTGATTATGGTATTTCTGATTCACTGGAAATTAGCCCTTATCCTTGTAGCTGTTATCCCGCTGTTATTTGCAGTTGTCTCATTAGTTATCCGACGCGGGTTTCCGTTGTTCGGTGAAGTCCAGAAGAAATTGGATGGGACGAACACGGTGCTTCAGGAGAATTTGGCTGGAATCCGGGTGGTCAAAGCATTTGTTCGCTCTGATTTTGAGAATCGGCGTTTCGGCAGCAGGAATGATGATTATATGGCAACAGCCGTAAAAGCTAACCTGGTAATGGCCGTCATGCAGCCGATTATGTTCCTGCTATTGAACGGGAGCATCGTTGCGGTGTTGTGGTTCGGGGGCCATCATGTATGGAAGGGCTCGTTAGCCATCGGGGAATTGGTAGCATTCATTAATTATGTCATTCAGCTGCTGTCCTCATTGTTGACGGTAGCGATGATGATGATGAATATATCGCGAGCGAAGGCATCTTCGGAACGGATCAACGAAGTTTTAAGCACGGAGTCTGAGATTGTGAGCACAGCATCAGCAACCCAGGGCAGAGAGAGTCAGACAACAGGAAATTCCGGCAGTCGCATTGAATTCGATCATGTTTCTTTTGCTTACGAGGATGGAAAAGAAGTGCTGCGGGACATAAGCTTCGTGGCCGAGCCTGGACAGACTGTAGCAATTGTTGGTGCGACGGGTTCAGGCAAGTCAACGCTGGTCCGATTGATCCCGCGCTTGTACGAAGCCGGCCAGGGTAGTGTGCTCATTGATGGCAGGAATGTAAAAGATTTGGCGATCAGCAGCTTGCGTCGCGAAATCGCTATAGTTCTTCAGGAAGCTATTCTGTTCAGCGGAACGATTACGGACAATATACGCTATGGCAAACCCGACGCTGCAATAGAAGAAATCGAGGCTGCGGCCAAAGCAGCACAAGCTCATGATTTCATTGCCAAGTTGCCTGAAGGGTATGATACGATAATTGGCCAGCGCGGAGTCAACCTGTCCGGTGGGCAGAAGCAGCGGATCTCGATCGCAAGGGC
>JARBUQ010000537.1 GCA_029239545.1 Paenibacillus sp. | reverse complement strand
TGTACCCTCGGATAAACCCACAACAAAGCCCTGCACATTCCGGGGACCGAATGGAACCCCTACACGGCTCCCAACCTGTACCCATTCCCGCAGCCCCGCAGGAATGGCGTAATCATAGGGGCGGCTTGTCTGCTTGGAAGGCACATCCACAATGACATGCGCGTACATCAGCGATCACTCCCGTGGATAGTCACTGCATCACGGGCTGATAGTCTGGCTGCCGCCAGCTCCAGCAGCTCACGTGCTACCTCACGCTTGTCCATTAACGGAAGCGCTCGAATAAGTCCGGCTTCATCGTATAGCTTGACCACATTCGTATCCGTACCAAAACCCGCTCCAGGAACGGTTACATCATTAAGCACAAGCAGGTCGCTCTTTTTGCGGCGTACCTTGTCCATAGCATAGAGCTCGCCATCATTGGTCTCTGCGGCGAAACCAATTACGAATTGATTGGTTTTGTGCTCGCCGAGCCATTGCAAAATATCCGGATTTTTCACTAAGGACAACGTCAGTGAATCCTCCTTCTTTTTAATCTTTTTGTCCGCTGTCTCGACAGGGCGATAATCGGACACAGCTGCTGCCTTTACAACGATATCCATATGCTCGAAACGAGTCTGAACGGCTTCCATCATATCCAAGGTGGAGACCACATTCACTACTTCCACACCTGAAGGAGGCTCAATCGATGTCTTCGCACGAACTAATGTGACTTGGGCTCCCATGTCTCTGGCCGTCTCAGCAATAGCAAAACCCATCTTCCCGGATGAATCGTTCGTAATGTAGCGGACAGGGTCGATCCGTTCAAGGGTACCACCCGCTGTTACCAGCACCTTGCGCCCCGATAACGATTGTCTGGGATGAAGCATCCTTTGAATTACCGTCATTATTTCTTCCGGCTCTGCCAGCCGCCCCTTGCCTACATAACCGCAAGCCAGCTGCCCTTCGCCAGGTTCAACGAAGAAGATGCCGCGGGCACGCAAAATGTCCATATTCGCTTGAACCGCAGGATGTGCATACATATGAACATTCATTGCAGGGGCCACCAGGACCGGCGCAGTAGAAGCTAACAGCGTTGTGCTGAGCATATCATCGGCGAGGCCATGTGCCATCTTGGCCAGCATATTCGCCGTTGCGGGAGCTATAACGATCAAATCAGCAGAGTCGGCAAGATCGATGTGGGAGACCACAGAAGCGTCCTTTTCATCGAACGTATCTACGATAACATCGTGACGTGATAATGTCTGGAACGTCAGAGGAGCAACAAACTTGGTTGCCGACTCCGTCATAATGACCCGCACCTCTGCTCCAGTCTGGGCAAGCTTGCTGCATAACGCAGCCGCCTTGAAACAAGCGATGCCTCCTGTTACCCCCAGCACAACCGTTTTCCCTTTCCACATTTCGTTCTCCCCCTAGAAAAAAATAACAACCTTGATGAAGGTTGTCGATTTTCGAACAAGTTACCTGTTTTTAACTGTTTTGATTACTTCCTTGTGATTCTGAACGGCTTCGACCAGAACCAGGTCGCCGTATATTTCTTCAAGCGCGACTCCGACTTGCTTGAAGGCTTTGGGATCCTTCAGCTCTGACTTGGCTCCATCACGGAGAATTCTTGCTCGCTTGGAAGCAGCAACCACCAGAGAATATTTACTGTCTACCTTGTTAATTAACAAATCAATTGAAGGATATAACATGGTCAGTGCACCTCTTCCATCCATTTTTGAATACGTGGCAGTACCCTCTCACGCTTGCAATGCTCGGCGATCAGGATCGATTGAATGCGTTGGCAAGCCAACTCAACTTGATCGTTAACAACCGCGTAATCATATTGCTCCATCAATCGGATCTCATCAATCGCTACCGTCATTCGACTGCGAATCGAATCCTCCGTCTCTGTCCCTCTATTCACAATCCGGCTCTGAAGCTCCGGAAGGGATGGCGGTGTCAGGAAAATAAATACCCCTTCGGCAAATTTCTCCTTCACCTTAAGAGCGCCCTGCACTTCTATCTCTAGTATAATGTCTTTGCCCTCGCTTAATGTCTGCTCGACAAAACTTCGAGGGGTTCCATAGTAGTTCCCTACATATTCCGCCCATTCCAACAGCTCGTCCTGTTCAATCATGGAACGGAACTGCTCCTTCGTTCTGAAAAAATAATTAACACCGTCTACTTCGCCGACTCTTGCTGCTCTTGTAGTCGCCGAGACGGAATATACGAGTTCAGGAGCTTGCTTGCGTAGTGCCGAGCATACTGTGCCCTTCCCTACGCCGGATGGGCCAGACAGGACAATAAGCAGGCCTCTGTCCGTACCGGGTCGTGCGCTATTCGTCATGATCGTCATCCTTGTTATTCGTCAATCTGTGAGCTACCGTCTCAGGTTGCACCGCTGACAAGATCACATGATCACTATCCGTTATAATTACAGCTCGTGTCCGTCTTCCGTAAGTTGCATCGATCAGCATGTGCCGGTCGCGCGCTGGTGCTGACTCGGGACTGACAATCGAGATGATTCGATTCGCGGAGACGATGTTTCCGAACCCGATATTGATTAATTTAATGGCCATTATTGCCCTCCTAAATCTTTTAAACCTGCTTGACGGTCGATAGCAAACCAATACAGCCTTGTTCTATTGTTGCCTTTTGTACGACCTCTCATACTTTTCCAGATCGCAAGTCAAGAATGGGTAATTCCAATGAGGCTTACTCTACATTCTGCACCTGCTCGCGCATTTTCTCCAGCTCTGCCTTCAATTCCACTACCTGATTGATAATGTCAATCTTGCCAGCCTTGGAGCCAATCGTATTCACTTCCCGATTCATCTCCTGAATATAGAAATCCAGCTTCCGTCCGATAGGCTCGTCCGTTAAGAGAAGCAATCTGCACTGGGCAAAATGACTGTTCAATCGGGTCAGTTCCTCCTGAATATCGGAGCGTTCCGCGAGTAGGGAAACTTCCATTGCAATACGATTCTCATCCTGCAGTCCGCTGATACTGCTGCTGCGCTCGTCCAGCAAATCCTCAATCCTCTGCTTCAGCTTCAACCGATATTCCTCGGCAAGCATTGGAGCCGCCAGCTGCACGTTCCTGTGCATGCGTTCCATGGCATCGAGCCTCTCGCTGATATCGCGGGATAAATGATTGCCCTCTGCTTCACGCATCGAGACCAGTCGATCCGTTGCCTCACGAACTATGTTCAACAGGACAAGCCCCAGCTCTTCTGTATGTTCTTCACTGTGACGCTCTCGCAGCACTATAAGATCAGGCAGCTGGAGCAAGTCCCGCAAAGTTAGAACATCCGACTGAGATAGCTGCAACCTGGCTTTTATTTGTTCGGCTGCATCGCGATAACCTTCTACAAGCGGCCAATCCACTTCCACGTCTCGGGCAGCAGCATGAATTCGTTCGCATGTAATGTTCACTTCCACTCGTCCACGTTTGATGAAGGGCTGGATCGTTCGTTTGACCCGGTCTTCCCAAACCAGCCATTCGCGTGGCATCCTTACTGCAATCTCGCAATATCGGTTATTGACGGTTCTCAGCTCCACTTGTATGCGGAAAACATAAGTAGTCCCTTCCGCTTGTCCGAAGCCCGTCATACTGCGAATCATAGAGATCACATCCATTACCCTATTTTAATTGATTTCACAAGTGGGTACAAGTGGAATTGTTAAGGCCATGTAACAACCGCCTGCCGTTACTTGGAACCGCTCAGCTGAGCGGGATGACCGACCTTGTCCCATATATAATTCGTTAACTCGACACACATGCCGTAGAAATGCATTGGCGTCATCAGATAAATCCCTTTGAACAGCGGAAGAGCGGTATCGAGAAGCTCCTTCATGATGGTTACACCCATTGCGCGGCCCTCTGCTCCACTTAGTCCTGCCATGCGCTGTCTCACTTCATCCGATAATAAAATACCAGGAACTTCATTATGCAGGAATTCAGCATTATTACCACTAACGAGCGGCATGAATCCGAGAAAAATAGGAACGTTCAAATGCTTGGTAGACTCATGAATACGTTCAACTAACCGAGCATCATAAACGGGCTGTGTCATTATATAGTCTGCACCCGCTTCAATCTTTTTCTCCAGCCGCTGCACCGCTTTGTCCAAATGTTTGACATTCGGGTTAAAAGCAGCACCGACCAGAAATCTGGACTTCTGCTTGAGCGGCTTGCCGGAGAAGGCCATGCCCTCGTTCAGCTGCTTGATCAAACGGATCATCTCGAAGGAAGTCATGTCATAGACCGAGCTTGCCCCAGGTTGATCACCGAATTTGGAAGGATCTCCGGTGATGACCAGCACATGATCAATATCAAGCGCATGAAGACCCATCAGATGTGATTGGGTGCCGATCATGTTGCGGTCCCGACAAGCAATATGGAGCAGCGGCCGCATCCCGAGTCTTTCCTTCACGAGGAAGCCCATCGACAGGTTGCTCATACGAGTTATTGCGAGCGCGTTATCCGCCATGGTGATGGAATCCACACCCGCATTCTTCAGCGCTTCGGCTCCTTCCATGAACCGTGTGATGTCGAGATCACGCGGTGTGTCCCATTCGACGATGACCGTGTGGCGCTGCTGCGCCAGCTCGATAAGCGTCGGCAGGTCTGCGGCTGGCGGAGCAGCGGACTCCGCGCCAGCCTGGCCCGCGGGCGAGCCCGCTTCGCGGGGCTCGCTTACTTGCAGCGGCGCGCTCGGCGCCGCACTTGGCGCCTCAGCGTGAGCGGCGCCAGCCTGCGGCGCATAGCCGCTCAGCGCGGCTGCGATCGCCGCGATGTGCTCGGGCGTCGTGCCGCAGCAGCCACCCACAATGCGAGCGCCGAGCGCCGCGAACCTCAGCGCGTGCTCCGCGAAGTATTCCGGGGTCGAGCCGTACACGTATCGACCGTCCACATAACTCGGCAAGCCGGCATTGGGAAAAACGGACAGCGGAA
>JARBUQ010000083.1 GCA_029239545.1 Paenibacillus sp. | reverse complement strand
CGGGCATTTCAGGAAGTCCTATAAACTTGAATCCGGTCTTATCAGGAATGATACCCAGAATATTTTCCACTAGCGGCGAGGCCGCTGCCGAGGTTACGGAAACAGGTCCTGAGCCGATGGGAGGACTATACCCAAGCGCCTCTGTTCCGGCGGCGATTAGCTGTTCCCGGTCGAATACGAACATGGCGAACCGGACATCCCGGTCATTATTTCTTAGTAAGTTAATACTCAGGTGGGCTGAAGCCTCTTGGCCGAGATACTCGAAGAATATTCTCCTTTGTTTGGTCCCATTTAGAGGTGGTAGAATTAGCTGCGAAAAAGCAATTAAATCGAGTGATCCGACTATGCTAGGCCGAATTAGTTGCAGAAAAGCAATTAAAACGGGCAGGAAGTCCATTCGGTGGAGGTGTAGCGGGAATTAGTTGCGGTTTTGCAATTAAAAGCGATGGATCTGGGGAACGGAGTGAGATTAGTTGCTCTTTGGCACTTAAATGGTTACTACTCCTTTCAGCTGGAGCATATTCTCAAAACAGCTAAAATTCTCAGCTGTTTGGGCCCGGCGGATGCCGGGATACTCGAAATAGTCATGTAGCTAACGCGGTTCCAACATGTACACAAATTTATCCATTATACATTATTGAATACTATTTTGTATACAAATTAGGCGACGATTAGCAGACCTTCCCAAGCAAAGTTGTCTACCCTCGCTTTCCAGTATCCCAACAACACACAGCAAGCGTCACCTAAGCCAGTCCAGTCGGTATTAGCTTAACTCTCTAGCTTACAACATGCCTCGTCTGCCTGCCAAATATATGCAAAAAAGGAGCTTCTTCAGATTATACTAAGAACCCCCTTCTTCAACAATGATCAATGCTTACTTAAAGAAATACATCTGCAACGTATCCTTAACTGTTCCAAGGCTTCTCCTGATATGCATCCGCATCGCTTGCTCTGTACCGTCTGCATCCTTATTCTGTATTAAAGAAAGAATATGCCTATGTTCATCAACAGGGAATTTGGCTGTATAATCGGGATGTTTGTATCCACCAATCCGTCTGTAACGTTCAATGCGACTTCTGAGCTGATCCAAAAAGTGGATTGCCGTCTCATTTCCGGAAGGTTCGTACAGCACTTGATGGAATTCGCTTCCATACCGGATTACATCAGTATACCGACTGGAATCGGCCGCTGCCTCCATCAAATGCATCGTTTCTTCTAATCGGGTCAAAAGGACGGGAGTCATCTTGAGCGCAGCTTCCCGCGCCACAAGGCCCTCCAGAACTTCCCTGACCTGATAGATCTCTTCCGCTTCCGAAATAGTAAGCCTGGTAACAACAATTCGCCCTGTTGATTGCTTGACAACCAGACGTTCCATTCCCAAACGATACAAAGCTTCTCTTAATGGCGTACGGCTTACGTCAAATGCCTTAGCCAAAAATTCCTCGCTTAAATGCTCATTGGGCTCATACTCCAGCTCAATAATTCTTCTCTTGATTTCCGCGTATATATAATCGCTTGTTTTTCTTCTTTTCGTTTCCAACCTATACCGCTCCTACGACAAAAAATTAAAGAGATCAAATTTGACTTATGATCTCTGTATTCTGACTATACAGCGAAAATATTGGATTTTCAAGTAAATCAGGCATTTCATCGATGGTTATTGCTCGATTCGACGATTCTTTTGGCTTTCTTATAGATGGGCAGGTCAATGAGCTTGCCTTCCAGCTCCATAGAGCCAACGCCACTCCTCTGTTCGTACGCGTGCACGACCTTGGTGCTCCACTCGAGTTGCTCAGCCGTAACGCGATAAACCTCGCGCACCCACTCAATTTGTCCAGGATGTATAATCATTTTGCCATAAAAGCCGACTTTCCTTCCATATTCCGTGTCCACCTGCAGTGCGGCCTTATCCTTAGTAACCGGAAAAACGGCATCGATCGGAGGATCCATGCCTAGAGCCCGTGACATAAAAACGAGCTGGCCCATGGCAAACTTTCGCTCATCTCCGCAAGCCGACCACTCGGCGCCTAGATCCAAAGCGTAATCTACGGCGCCGAAGGCCACTCTCCTAACTCGTCTATCTGCTGAAGCAATAGCCTCCAAATACCGAACGCCTGCGACAGATTCGATCAATGGGATTAGATCAATATTAGGATTGGACTCCGCGACAGATCGTATATCTGCCGCACCTTCGCACTTCGGAATCATTACGCCCTCTATGCGCTCATCTTGCAATAACGGCATATCATCAACGAAATAAACACTCGAAACCGGGTTGATGCGCAGCATGATCCTGGGACGACCGTTGGAGCGGTCCCTGATTTCGTCCAGCAGCGTGCGGACAACGTGTCTGGCCTGCTCTTTATCCTCTGCTGCAACCCCATCCTCCAGATCGATTATTACAACATCGGCCCCGCTGCCAATCGCTTTATCCAGCTTTTTGCGGCTGTCTCCCGGGGAGAATAAGTACACTTGCTCCATGTATACGCCCCCCGCCTACTCGGCTTCTCGCTGAATGTCGGGCAATACTGTCTTGGCGATTTTCTGGTCAAGCTTCTCATAATCGTAATAACGAATCGTCTCATACAGCTCCTGCCTGGTAAGCATATGCTCCAGTGAAGCGGATTGCGTGCCCGTGTTCCATATTTCTGTAAAAACATTCTCGATCGCCTTAGCGGCAACTCGCAAGGAGGTAACGGGATAAATGACCATCTTGTAGCCCCAGTCCTCGAATTGCTGTGCAGTATAATAGGGAGTTCGGCCAAATTCGGTCATATTGGCCAGCAGCGGAGCATCGACTGACTGACTAACCAACCGGAACTCTGCCTCATTCGACAGCGCCTCCGGGAATATCCCGTCCGCTCCTGCTTCCATATACCGATTCGCTCGTTCTATCGCTGAATCGATTCCTTCCACATCCTTGGCATCCGTACGGGCAATTACGATGAGCGTCGGACTTACTTCCTTGATTGCCCTGATTTTCTGAACCATTTCCTCGACGGGAACGACCTTCTTCCCATTCAGATGCCCGCATTTCTTAGGCAATTCCTGATCCTCGATTTGAACGGCAGCCACCTTCGCTTCTACTAGCTCGCGTGCCGTACGCGCCACATTCAGAACACTGCCGAACCCGGTGTCGATGTCTGCGAGCAGCGGAAGGCCCGAGGCGCGAATGAGGTCACGGGAGCGGCCTGCCAGCTCATCGGAGCTTATTATTCCGAGATCAGGCAGTGCGCGGCTCGCCGTATATGCCGCACCCGACAGATAGAGTGCCTGAAAGCCTACCGATTGAGCGATTCTTGCCGTCAACCCGTCATGGGCGCCAGGGATTCTCATAATCCCCGGCGCGGCCATCAATTGGCGAAACCGCTCAGCCAGCTGTTGCTGGGATTGTTCTTGCTCAATTAACCAAGCCAACCAAATTACCTCCTTAACTTGTCAGGTCGTGATCCTATGGAATAGGTTAAATAATAAATTTTTCCATGAATAGGTGAACAGGCATTTGCTCCAGCTGCTCATGGTCCTCGAACAATTGGATAATCTCCTCCTGCTGCCTTTTCGGGAACCGGGTGTTAATACTACTCTTGAATTTCTCAATCAGCTTCGGGAATCCTTCTGTCCTGCGCTCACGGTGCCCGATAGGATAGTGGCATACCACTTTATCTGTGCTGCTGCCGTCCTTGAACACGATTTGAATTGCGTTAGCAATCGAGCGTTTCTCCGGATCCAAGTAATCCTTGCTGAACTGCACATCCTCCACTACAACCATTTTGTCACGAATCTGATCGATGCGTGGATCAAGAGCCACATCGTCCTCATAATGATCAGCTGTCAACCCGCCAAAGATCAAGCCGATTGCTACCATGTATTGCAGGCAGTGATCGCGATCCGCCGGATTGTGGAGAGGCCCCTTCTTATCAATGATTCGGATAGCCGACTCATGTGTCGTCAATACGATTTGATCGATCTCGTCCCATCGCCCTACAAGCTGCTCATGCAGCTTAATGGCACATTCGACTGCTGTTTGCGCGTGAAACTCAGCTGGGAACGATATTTTAAACAATACTCGTTCCATGACATAACTATCAAGCTTACGGGCCAAGGTAACCTGCTTCCCTTTAAACAGCACCTCTTGGAATCCCCAGATTGGGGCTGAAAGGGCAGTAGGGTAACCCATCTCTCCTTTGAGGGTCATTAAGGCCAATCTTACGGCACGGCTCGTTGCATCTCCTGCTGCCCATGACTTGCGCGACCCGGTATTCGGTGCATGGCGGTAGGTACGCAGGCTTGCTCCATCAATCCATGCGTTGGAGACTGCGTTGATTACATCTTCTTTGGTTCCTCCCAGCAATCCGGTAACTACTGCAGTCGATGCCACCTTAACGAAGTGGACATGATCCAGACCCACACGATTCAAACTGTTCTCCAGTGCTAATACACCTTGGATCTCATGCGCTTTGATCATGGCTGTCAAGACATCACGCACGGTCAGTGGAGCTTCCGAGCGTGCGATCCGCTGGCGACTGATATAATCGGCGCTGGCAAGAATACCGCCGAGGTTATCAGAAGGATGACCCCATTCTGCAGCTAGCCAAGTATCGTTGTAATCGAGCCAGCGAATCATGCAGCCGATATTAAAGGCGGCATGTACAGGATCGAGAACAAACTGTGTTCCTGGGACACGCACCCCGTTAGGAACTACGGTTCCTGGTACGATTGGTCCGAGATGCTTGGTGCATTCGGGGTAACGCAGAGCAAGAAACCCGGAAGCCAATGTGTCCATCAGAACATAACGTGCTGTATCGTAGGCTTCCTCGCTGGAAATGACCTTATCCAACACATATTCAGCCGTTTCAATTAAGAGTGCATCCGGGTTTCCCCGAACCTTCGTTTCGATATACATGGAAGTCCAACTCCTTCAATTCTATATATTAGGGTGCAGTCCTCTCGGACCCAAGTAACTTACGCGCGGGCGGAACAGACGGTTATTCTCGTGCTGCTCGATAACATGAGCCCCCAAGCCTGCTGTACGGGATGAAAGAAATATCGGCGTGTACAGATCGATCGGGATACCAAGCAAGTAATATACCGGCGCTGCATAATAATCCAGATTCGGATACAACCCTTTTTCCCGATGCATAATTCGCTCTCCCAGATCACACATCTGGTACAGATCATCATTGCCATTAAGCTCGGACAGCTGGTGCAGTGCTTCTTTCATAAGCAAGGCGCGAGGATCCATCTTCTTCATGTATACTCTGTGTCCAAAACCCATAATGCGTTCTTTGTTAGCCAGTTTGCTCATAAATAACGGCTCTATGTTGTCAATCGTCTTCGCTTCCAGCAGCATCTTCATGACGGCTTCATTCGCTCCGCCGTGCAGAGTTCCCTTGAGTGATGCAACAGCGCCAGTTACGGCTCCATACAAGTCCGATTGGGTGGATGCAATGACTCTAGCGACAAAGGTGGAATTGGGCATTTCATGTTCACTATAGACGATCAGTGATTGGTCAAAAGCTTTCTCTTCATGTTCATTGGGCACATTCCCTGTCAGCATATATAAAAAGTTGGCACTGTACGAAAGATTTTTATCAGGTGCAATTGGGGATTGTCCCATCTGAATTCGGTACCCGTTGGCAACGATAGACGGCACTTTGGCCAGCAAGCGCAACGTCTTGCGTCGGTTCGCTTCCCTCGAACGGTCATCCAATTCCTCGTCGAATCCTGCCAAGGCTGATATTCCAGTACGCAGTACATCCATCGCTTCTTTATAGGGTGCTTGGTAGGCTAGCAGCGACAGCAGCACCTCCGGCACCTCGTATTCCGCTCGCAGGTCGTCCGTAAGCTTATTGCGTTCCTCCACGCCAGGCAGCTTGCCATCGAGCAGCAAGCCCACAACATCGATATAACGGACCTTACGGGCCAGCTCAATCAGATCATAGCCCCGAATAACAATCTCCTCATTCTCAACATCCAGGTATGAGATGCTCGTTTCGCTTGCGATTACACCTTCAAGCCCTGGTCGGAATGCTGGTTGGTCAGACATAGGTACCACTCCTTCTCACTAAATAATGTGGTCTTCAGCAAGCTTGTCGATCTCCTCTGCGGAAAGGCCGAGCATCGATCCGTAAATCTCCTTATTATCGCCTCCGAGCGATGGAGCGGCTCTATAACCGGGATCATACCCCGACACCTTAATCGGTGTCCCGATCATTCGTAAGGGACCCATTGCCGGGTGCTCTACGTTAACGATCATATTCCTTTCCTGCAGCAGAGGATGCTTCAGCCCTTCCTCAACTGTATTAACCGGCGCTGCTGGCACCTTCCCTTTTAAAAGCTCCAGCCAAAACTCCGTATCCTCCTGGGCAAATACATGCAGGAGCTCAGCCACCAATGAGTCTTTATTAGCAAGCCTCATCTCAAAATTGACGTATCGCTCATCTGCCGCCAGGTGAGGAACACCAATCGCTTGACATAACACGGGGAAAAACTTTTCCTTATTGCACATCACGATAATGTAGCCGTTTCGAGTCGGGAACAACTGCGAAGGAACCAGACTCGGATGGGCGGAGTAGCTTGTTTTGACAGGCTGATACCCTTTGTTCAGATTCCAAATAGCCAAATAATTCAGCATGGATGCAGATGTATCGAACAAGCTGACATCCACATCGCAGCCGATCCCCTTCATCTGCGCTTGATAAATGCCTACCATGATGCCCAGTGCCGCCATGATGCCAGTGGAGAAATCGATCATCGAGACACCGTATTTCTCAGGTGGTCCCTCGGGATCTCCGGTCAATGACATATGCCCCAGCATCGCTTGCAGCAAATAATCGTAAGCAGGCTCCGCCTTCATCGAACCCGTCGTACCGAATCCGGACAGCGAACAGGAGACGATCTTAGGATTAATCGACTTCAGGTGCTCATAAGTGATACCTAGCTTATCCGGGACATCCCCCCGCAAATTATTGAAAACAGCATGCGACTTTTCAGCCAATCTGCGAAAAATTTGTTGACCCTGCTCCGACTTGAGATCCAGCGTAATGCTTTTCTTGTTGCGGTTGAACGCCTGGAAATATAAACTGTCGCCATTATCTGCGTAAGGAACGACTGATCGTGAAACATCCCCTTGTGAATAGGGATCCTCGATCTTGATTATCGTAGCACCCAGATCGGCCAAATGTAAGGTTGCATACGGTCCCGCTCCGTACTGGGAAATGGAGAGAATCGTTACTCCTTCTAACGGCTTCATATCGATGATCAACTCCGGTTCGACTTACGTTCGATTGGTGTGTGTATAGGGCCTTGCCGCAAATTCCCGTTTTGGAACAAGTACTCTTCTTCTAAAACGCATCACATCTTCGTCGCGTTGATTGCTGATCGTCGTTTCTACGTAGACGATTCCACGATCTTCTTTGCTGCTCGACTCGCGTTTGTCGAGGATGCTCGTTCTTCCGTATAACGTGTCTCCATGAAAAGTGGGGAGAAGATGCTCAATCTTCTCATATTCGAGATTTGCGATTGCAGCACCACTGATATCGTTAACGGTTATTCCCACTCCAATCGAGAACACATACGTTCCGTTTACGACATTTTGTTTGAACTGGGTCTGAGAAGCGTAATGGGCATCTGAATGAAGCGGGTGTTGATTTAACGTAACCAAGCTGAACATTGCATCATCCGCAGCGGTTATCGTTCGTCCCGGCCAGTGCTTGATCACATCTCCAACGTGAAAATCTTCGTACACACGTCCATAAGGTGTATGAATAACGGCCATGCTGTTCCCTCCTCTATTCCCTTGAAATTAATTCCAATGCGGTCCCTTCCCGAAGGAAGCCTTCCGCACTGTATACTTATCTACCGTATTGAAATTCACTTCGTATCCGATTCCAGGTCCAGTCGGCACCGCCAAAGTTCCGGGACGAATAAATTCTACGCTCGGCTCGATGATATCCTCTGCAAAATGACGACTGGAGGTTGTCGTATCCCCTGGAACGGTGAAGTTCGACATCGAAGCCATCGCTATGTTGTGAGCGCGTCCAACTCCAAGCTCAAACATGCCCCCGCACCAAACCGGAATGCCGTTCTGTTCACACAGATTATGTATTTGGATCGATGGAGTCAAGCCTCCGACACGTCCGATTTTGATATTAATCATCCTGCAGCTGCCGAGTTCGATCGCTTTTCTGGCATCTTCAACCGTGTGAATGCTCTCATCGAGACAGATCGGCGTACGGAGCTCTTGCTGCAGGGTAGCGTGATCAACGATATCGTCATGGGCTAACGGCTGTTCAATCATCAGAAGCTCGAAAGCATCCAATTCTCGCAATAGCGGAATATGCTTCAATGTATACGCTGAGTTTGCATCCGCCATCAGTTTAAAGCCATATCCGAATTGATCGCGAATGGCTGCCAGTACCTCCACATCGAAGCCAGGCATAATTTTGATTTTGATTTTCTTATATCCGTCAGCCAGAAACTTCTCAACATTACTTAAAACCTTGGAGATCGAAGGTTCAATACCGATACCGACACCAACATCGATCTCCTTCCTTGTTCCACCTAGCGCGGAAGATAACGAAATCCCCTTTTGCTTGCAATACAGATCCCAGACAGCACCCTCCAGAGAAGAAATCGCCATATAGTTGCGACGAATAGGGGCGAATAGAGTGGAGATCTCGCCAGGATGCTCCAATTCTCTTCCCAGCACCTGTGGAATGAGATATTTCTCAAGCATAGGCCAGACTGTACCGGTTGTTTCCTCATTATAATATGGGTTCGTAAATGCGACACTCTCTGCATACCCGGCGGCTCCATCTTCGATGACGCTGACCAGAATACAATCCCGCATAGTGAACCGTTCAAAGCTGGTTTCGTACGCGGCCTTCAACGGTAAATGCAATTGTCGCAATTCTACACGTTCAATTTTCACGCTGATGATCCCTCCTGGGCTAATTTAGCCCTATACTCATACCTGAAATTAATTATACATTAATGTGTACTTAATTGTATACAATAATTGCCCTGACTACCGCTTCATATTCAAATCCTACTTCAAACTGCTCGCTTAGGTACTGTTACGAAATTACCGCCCTGTTTGGCTTACATTTTTCTAGCCGGCGATGGCTTCACTTCCGGTGGAATCGGACATTGATACGTCTGTCCCTGAAGCGTTTCCAGTAGCTCCGCCTTTGCTTGTTCGATGATGTGGGGCTTTTGCATGACTTCCAGTGCAGTTAAAGCGAGCACCTTGCCCGCGTGAAGCATTCCCTTGTGTGCAATGGATGTGGTGCCATGCGCCACCTCTTGCCAGCTATGGGCCGGAGTCCCCATGGAACGGGTCGCTCCGCGATATTGCGCCGTAGGCACAATCCAGCTCACGTCTCCCAGATCGGTTGAAGCATTATGTATCCCCGCTTTATACTTATATGTTGGAATTGTATCCGGCAAATCCTTGCCTTTCATTTCAGGGTAACGGTAATTGTTTCGTTCCGCTTCGGTTAATGTGGCTCGTATTTCCCTTGCAAACTGCTTCTCTTGTTCGTCATATGCCGGTATCCCAAGCTTCTGCAGATTCTCATACATCACCGATTCCAACGTCTGATTAAGAATCAGATTAGAGGAGCCTGCATCAAATCCGATGTCCAATTGCGTCTCTGTCATCAAAGCCGCCCCTCGTGCGATATCGCACACACGCTTATAAAGGTCTCTAAGATCCGCCGCTTCAAGTGTCCGCAGCATATACAGCACTTCTGCTTCTGGCTGCACAACGTTCGGAGATACTCCTCCGGCATTCGTAATCGCATAATGCAGGCGGGAGCCTGGTACCATGTGCTCACGCAAATAATTAGCTCCAACGTTCATCAGTTCGACTGCATCAAGAGCACTCCGGCCAAGGTGCGGGCTTAATGCTGCGTGAGAGCTCCTCCCCTTAAAATGGAAATAAACTTGACACGCTGCCAAGATGTGAGATGAGAATACTTCGTTCGTATCATATGGATGCCAAGTCAGGGCAAAATCGACATCATCAAATAATCCCGCTCTGGCCATAAAAGCTTTTCCGCCCCCACCTTCTTCTGCAGGGCAGCCATAGTAGCGGACTGTTCCCGGAATGCGGTTCTCTTCCATGTAAGAACGTAAAGCTACAGCAGCAGCCAGCGCTCCTGTACCAAGCAGATTATGTCCGCAGCCATGACCCTTCCCGCCAGCTTCAACTGGCTCCTTATAGGTCACGCCTCCCTTCTGGCTTAACCCGGACAAAGCATCGTATTCCCCAAGAATCGCCACAATCGGCTTGCCGCTTCCATAGCTAGCTACGAAAGCAGTACTTATTCCCCCTGCTCCCCGTTCTACAGCAAAGCCTTCACTTTCAAGCGTTGCACAAAGCAGCTCCGCCGATTCATACTCCTCAAACCGTGTTTCTGCATAGTTCCAGATTCGATCGCTAACTTGGATGAACAGGTCCCTTTTGCTCTCGACAATTTCCCCAATCAATCGTTCGTTTCCCATAACCCTGCAGTCCTCCATTCCAATATGTACATTCACCTTCTCATTATACATTATTGAATACTATTTTGTATACAATTTTGCAACGAGCCGCGGACCATCCCAAACATAGTTGTTTACCCTCGCTTTCCAGTATCCCAACAACACACAGCATTATTGCGGTTTTATATTACTTTTCACTGTATTAAACAACTGTTCGGCATTCTTTGTACTGATAACAAATGGGTTCGCATTTTTGAAATGAATTTCGATCCCTTTATCCCCGCTTAATATCAGACCCGACTTCTTCCCATTCCAGCGAATTCCCCAACCACCAAATTCCTGAATCGGTTTGATCCCTACCATTTTAATGTCTGAAATAGCGTCCAAGCTAATTTTTTTCCTGAATATCGGAAGTAAGCTTATGATGATTTCTTGTCTGGTTACCACTATCCCGGCTTTCATATATAGGAGTAGTGCTGGGAGCAGGATCCCAAATAACAAGGCCATAATAACAACCCCTGTATCAGACATAGGATTATTCCCAACTGTCTTGCCTAGAATGATTTGCACATACGCAATCCCCCAAAAGAGGAAAGCTGGCAGCAAAAAGAAAATCCATGTCCACTTGGGAAGACGTTGTATTTCTTTATATAAGATTTCTTTATCGGAATGCATTAAGACACCTCCAGGATGTTCATAATGGTTTACTTTGACCTTCTCAAGAAACAGCTCATGCGAGTGTCGATGTTACGCGGACTGTAGATCCGTTATTTTCGTCCAAAAGCACACATGGCTGGTTTACGCGGACACTGGTTCCGTTATTCCTGCAATTAGGCGCCATTTGGAGTGAATTCATGCCCAATAAAATTCCTGTAGGCGCTAAGAAATCGCCTTTGAAAGGAAAGAGCGCCTCTGGTACGATGGGGGTGTCAACGGGTCAAAGCCCTAATAGCCCATC